>CAYYUU010000173.1:0-10037 GCA_964474955.1 uncultured Alcaligenaceae bacterium
CTTCAGATTGGCCACTGAGTCCGATGTATGCAACACGTTGCAAGTTCTCGGAATAAAGCAGGATGTTAAGACCGCGATCATCAATTACATTGCCACCTAACAGAAGAGTTTCAAGGGCAGAAAGGTCGGTTTTGTTGGCAAGGATTATCGCATCTTCTTGGTTCAGAGCGTTCTGGCTCAGGTCCAAGGATTCCAGCGCCTCCATGTTCATTACTTCCAGAACTTGCTCGATGCTGATTCCCCATCGACTCCCAGCACCAATCTCGCTGTTTGTGATTTTGAGTGACCGCAACTCAGGGAGGGTAAAACCCGCACCAAGCGGTTTGTCGAAGGACACATCCCGCCAACGCGCCGTGCCCAGGTCCAAACGAGCAATCTGCAGTTCGGATACGTTGGGAAGATGAGCCGAGGAGAGGAGCTGACAGAGGCCGAGAATTGTGCAATTTGGACTTCCGAGGCTGAACTGTTGGAGGTTCGTAAGACGAGGGCATTGCGAGAGGGCTGCTAATCCGGAATCTCCTAACTCGGGAGAAGGCCCATTGAGGCTATAAATCCAGCGAAATGCGGGACATTGAAAAACCCTCGCCGCATCCGTCGGTTTTCCTTCCAAACCAAGTTTCAAGACGCCAGCCTTCGGAAACCACTTTGAGGCGAGGTCTTGAAAGCCCCGAGAGGCAAATTCGTCACACCGAACCCGAAGTGTGGTGAGAAACCCACGATCAAAGTGGTGCGGCCTTTGGCTCGGATAATATTTCGTCAGAGGTCCAACCCATTCCCCCCAATGTTCGGTAAGGAGTTTTTGAGACGTCTCGGAGAGAGAACAGAGACGGGGCGATGGTTCGAAATACGTCCAGGTTGGCTTTTGGGCCACTTCGGTTTTCTTCAAAACGGCGAGTTCACATTGTACGCGAATGAATTCCGCGCGAGGTTGGTTTCCGTTTTCTTCGAGCCAGTCTGCGTAAATGAGACGAGGGACGTCGTCCTTGGGGTTCTGGATGATAGCCTGGAAAAGTTGGACTTGGTCAACCATGGAAACGTCATTTGGGAAGGGCCGAGCGGGAATTCCGAAACAACAAACGTCGCGCGCTGAGGAGTATGGGCTCCTCATTGGTCAACTGATTGCAGATCTGATTGGGCAATGAGGATTGGCGACCTCACGAGTCGTCTTCGACTTTCTGCTCCGGTTTTGTGATCTTCACGTTTTTGGGAAGATCCGGAAGCAGCTTTCGCACTGTCGCTTCGCCGCCTCGATCTACGCGAACGAACTTCCACGTTTGCCCTTTATCGTTGGATTCGCCGATGTACATGGACTTCTGTCGAATCTTTTTCCCAAAAACCGTGACCAAGGCGGTGTAGGTCCCAACGGCGAATTTTTTCTTTTTGCCTTTCACAATTTTTGGCGTGTCAACACTGACGAGTTTGAAGGTGAATCCGCGATCTTTCAAGGCCTTCATTGTTTTCTTGAGGGCTTTGAGGGCCTTCTCTTCTCCGCCCAATTTTTTAACCGCGTTGGGGTGCGTGAACGAGAGAAAAACCTTGTATTTGCCATCATTCATCGCGTTGATCATCTTCTCATACTGAGCCTTGGCCCGATCGGCCGGTTTCTTCTCCTGGGCCATTGTTGGAGCAACAACGACGAGCAACGCCATCAAGCATGGAACGTGAACGAGCATAACGGCTCCTCTGGGTGAAATGGGAAATCGAATCCGGGAGTTTTTGCGATTGGTCCTTTGCCTTTTTATTGGTGGCTACGCGGAGTCGCAACCTATCGCACAGTTTCTTACTTATATACTTTTCGCTTGAGGATGGCGTGTTGGAATCGTCACGGTAGAATCTCGATCTATCTATCTCTCCCGTCGCAATCTTCTATGCACCTCTCCTCTCCAGGACAAAGGAGTTCACCATTCGCCGCACTATCATTGATCTCACGCATTCACTCCGCGAAGAAATGACTGTATATCCTGGAACTCCAGCGCCAACATTCCAACCCTGCGCGACCGTTGAAAAAGATGGATTCGCAGAGTTGACTATCAACATGTGTTCGCACATCGGCACGCATATTGATGCACCCGCTCACGTTTTACATGATGGAAAATCGCTCGATCAATTTCCTATCGACAAGTTTGTTGGGACGGCATTGTTGGTTGACGTGACCGCCGTGACTGAGATTTCTCGCGGACAACTTCAAGAGCTTGAAAGCAAGATTTCCCAAGCTGAGTTCGTGCTGTTTCGAACAGGTTGGCAACACAAATGGAACACGCCAGCGTATTTCGAAGATTTTCCAACCTTGACGGTGGAAGCCGCTGAGTGGTTGGCCCAGCACGAACTGAAAGCGATTGGTTTTGACGCGATTTCGGTGGACAAGGTATCGGACACTCACCTTCCCAACCATCGAGTCTTGCTCAAACGGGAAATCCTGATTGTGGAGAACCTCACGAACCTTAACAAGCTGCCCGAGGATTTGTTTGACTTTCACTGCCTCCCGCTCCACATCGCCAATGCGGACGGGGCACCGGTTCGTGCCTATGGTGTTTGTTCGATCTCGGGGTAAGACGGACGTACAGTGTGACATCCGCACACCTCAACTGTGCACAGGACGCACATCGGCAACGCACGCCATCAGGGCTCACAGGAATTTTTCGCACTTACAACATCTCCAAATTCGCTTGAACCCAATTTCCTACCGTCAAATGAGCCTTTGGCATGCGAAACGCTAGGATCGATGACCAAAGGTTATTTCGTATCGTCAGCGGGATCTGATGCAGTCTCTTGAGTCGGGGCCAAGATGGCTCTAGAACTCGTGACAAGATCTTATCCAATACATCCCGCACAATCCCGTTACATGGCTTCGGTGCACCACAAACCCACGGACAACTTCCTCAAGTTGTTCCTGAGGCCGTTATCGTTGTCCGACGATAGTCTGCATCTTCGACATGCGTTGTCTGCAACGACGTAGCCAAGTCCGGTTGCAAGTTTTGCCATGACGTTCGTGCTTTTCGTCCGAGCCCAAAGGCAAATAGGGTGGTTCCGGTTCGTCCTCGCTGCGTAGTTACGGCTGCGTGGCCAGAGGTTGCGTTGACATCGTCGCGGCGAAACTGTGCTTGTTCTGGAGGCAGTTCGAGACCAACTGGGGAAGAGAACAGACGTCGTTTTATTTTTCTGAGCAGGAGTTCTACATCAAGGAGCTGTTCGATGAGACTTTGCAAGAAGTGGTTGTCGTTGTTGGTGCTCGTGGCGATCTTCGGATCGACGCAAGGGGCATTGGGCCAAGAGAAGAAAATTCCCAAGGGCAAAAAAGCCAAATATCCTCTGCTCCAAATTCGTGTTGGGGCGCCGAAGTTTGAGCTAGAGCAGAGGTCTATCCGATCCCTCCGGCGTACCAACCCCAAGTACTTTGGGAAATTGCCGATCCTGCGTCTCAGACCGAAATCGATCAAGAAGAACAACACGAAATACGAGGAACTCAGGTGCGTTGGCTTCTTTCCCCAAAGGGACGAGTTGCAAGCCACCGTCGATATTAAACTTCCAAAGGGCTACGGAGGCAACCTGTGTAAAACTGGAACGTGGGAGTTTGTTCGGTTCTACTTGAACTACGGGAGTGGTTGGGAGGATGTCGGAGTTACGGCCTTCAAAGCGCACGACATCCCCACGAGCCGCGATTGCGAAAAGAAACAGAACAAGCCGTTGAGTTACACGGCCCGATTGGAGGTTCCGACCTGGAAGCGATTTTGCAATACGCCTGTTTTGCCGCGAGTCCGAGCCATCCTGTCGTGGAACGAGATCCCGCTTCCGAATGAACCGAACTGGCGGCCGGAGTATGGAAACGTTTTGGAATCCTCCATTCAAACGCAACCATTGTCCTTGCCCTTCCCGCCGAAGTTGCTCAAAAAAATGCTGATCAAACAACCAGAGCTAAAAGCCAAGATACAGATCAAGACACCACTGCGGCTCAGGAACCTGGCGAAGATGTATAGAGGAAAGGTGGAAGCACACCGTTTCGGCGCCAATGAGATCCACAAAGCTATGGTCAAGGGAAAAGTGCCGAAAGGCGTGATGGCGAAGAAACTTGCCCAGTGGAAGGGCCTTGGACTGAACTGGCCAAAGGCGGTGAAAGACCTCCAGAAGACCCAAGCGAATACCAATTTTGAAGAACTGGTATGCTTGGGACTGGAGCACACCGGTTATCAAGAAAGACTTGTTGCCACGTTGCGCATCAAACGACCTGTTGGATACTCTGGCGATCTCTGTCACCGTGGGAGTCTGGAGCACGTCGCCTTTTGGGCTGACTGGGATGACAAGTGCAGATGGACGTACTTGGGCACAGTTTCCGTCCGAGTCCACGACTTTCCAAAATTACCTCGTGGAGGTCTCTGCTACACGGCCGTTCTTCCTGTCGATCTGACGAAGTATCGTCGATCCTGTAAGATTCCGCGAATAGGGCGAGTGCGGGCCGTGCTGTCTTGGTCTGTTCCAGCATCGACCACCAACCCGAATGCCCTCAACTATTTCGGCAATCGTCTCGATCGGCATGTGCAAATCAAACCGACGGAAAGCAGCATCGAGACGACTCGCCTCATCGGTGTTATCGGTGGCATTCCGGTCAGCCAAATCAACGACAAAACTGGATTGACAACGCCGGATGCCCTTTTCGCACTGACTGGTCTCCCGGCAGACAATCACGCTCGGCCCTGTCCGTTTGGCCGACGGGTAGTGATTCAAGGTCGGACGTTTCCTGGGCTGCTCTATCGGGTGCGGGTGAAGAAGGTGGGCGATCCCGCGACGTCCTGGTCGACCGTGACAACCAGATTGAGATTGACCGACGTGGATGGGAACGTCCGATTCCATTCGCCGGCGACTCCCGACGGGTATTTCAAGTATGTCAAGCCGGAAGAGAACGTAAACAGCATCTTGGCGTGGTGGGACACCGCAGGCGACGACTTGTGGGAAGTCAAGTTGGAAGTCAAAGGCAAATCCAAATTCGATGTTCATCGGGTTCAACTGGACAACACAGGACCGGACACGGCCATCTACATCGCCAACGGGGGAGACTGTAAAACTTTCAAGGTTGGCGCAAATATCAAAGGTGAGTTTCTTGCTCGCGATCACTTCTTCGGGGAATACCACCTGTACACACTCCCGTTTCGCTCGCCAAAGAACCAACTCAAGCCAGAATTTGGAACCGCCCAAACGGGTTCCTCCGGTGCGACGTGGACGTTGAAGACGGCGGGCATGAGAGAGTGCGGTTACGTGCTGCGTGTTTGGGCTCGCGATCGTTCGATATTGAACAGTGGCCCAGGTAACCATCGCAAGAGCAGTTCCGCTGTAGGCTTTTGCCTGAGAAAGTGACGAAGTCATACACTGCCGCAGAAGGTGTTGTGGCTTGCGATTGACGGCCAACACAAAGTTGGTCGTCATTTCCTGAAACACAGGAAACTCGCTTTTCCCTCAGCAGCGCACGATGGACAATCTCTTCTGTTTCAACTCTTTGGCCCGCTCGATGGTGTATCGCGGTTCGTCTGGATCCCCGTAGCAATCGGGTTCTTGCTAAAGATCGAGGAGTTCGAGGGCCTCGACGTCTTCGGACTCGCTCAACGCATCGAGGCAATCATCATCGGTCCGACAACACGTGCACAACGAAAGCCGACGTAGTGGTTCTCCAACACCACTACGTCGGATGGCTGCCATCGTGAAACCACAAGAGCTATTCCAAAATCAGTTATTATTTCGTCGTGGCAGAAAGAAGAAGTTGCGACGCTGTTGTTTCTGTGGCGTGGGCGCGGGCTGAGTCTCTGGGAACTGCCATGCGTCGGGGTTTTGTAGAGTTTGCGGATCCGTGCCTTGCGGCGGCACAGGCGTTGGCGACCGGAACTCTGGGCGAGTTTGAGGTTGAGGCGCCTGCGGAATCGCCGGAAGAGGCGGGATGTTCGTCGAGGTCGATTGGGTGCCCGGACCGAAAAGTTTCTTCTCGTCTTCTGGTGGGATGATCCAGAAACCATCGGATTGTTGTTTGGGCTGAGTGGTTTGGGGTTGCTGCGTCGCAGAGGTGTTGGTCTGGGCGACGTTCTGGGTTTTGTTCCCATCGACGGCTTGGGTGCCCTTTTTGTCCTCGCCGAGCTTTTGTAACTTTTCCCGAGCCTTCTGAAGATCGCTCGAGATCTTGTCGGTGTTGAAATCGACGGTGACGGTGTGTTTTCCTTCGCCGTTGGGTCGGCTCGTGAATCGATACCAATCGAGATACCAGCCCACGCCTGCGAAGACCACGACTAACGCAGCGGCCAAAGCTAGAAAGTTTTTCATCCGTGCCTCTCCTCGAATATTCTGTTGGGAATCCAAGTGTCCGAGCCGAGAAAACCGGCGATCATTCTTGTGTCATCTTGGGAACGCGGGGCTCGATCCTACTCGCGTTTGCGCTGGGCCAAGAACTGGAGAAAAGGACGTCTCCGGGCCGAACAATCCGCAAGATCGGCAAAACCCATCTGCTTAGTGCTCCGGGATACTCAATGGGGAAACGCAGGTCTAGGGCAAGTGGTGGGCAGGTCTGCTCTGAAGGTGAAAAACGCAAACGTCAACGACAATCCTTCGCTTACGGTCCAGACTCGTGACGCAAACCAAACTCTAAACGACAGGGCCTCGCCTTGGTCGGGTCGGGCCAATTAAACCGGACTTGACAATACCCCATGTGCACAGAGTATTCTAACCTTACCGTTGCTTTGGGTCTGGTGGACTGAGTAGCGGTGAGAAAGAAGGAACTTCAGCGCAAGTTTTTTCCTTCCAATGGTGTAAAATGGGAAATGGAGTTGGCCAGGTGCAGAGCACATCTCTCTGCATCGGTCGCCTTGATGGCGCACGACAACCGTTGGCATGTCCCTGGTAGGACTTGCTCGTTCGACTTTCCACAGGGACAGTCGGCCAGCAACGAAGACGAACTCAAGTGCAAGATTCTCGACGCGGCGATTATTTTCGACACCACGAAGTTGCGTGGACGCCTTGGGATGCGCTCGACTGCAAAACTCTAATTCCCGGACGGACCAACCCCAGCAAAGTCTGTTGGGTCTCCGACTGCATCCACTCCAACGGGTGGTTAGACTTTATCAATCCCACTCTCCTGACTTGGCATCATTGCTCTTGGGAACCCCAGCGGTCCGGAACGTTTGGCCGGCGCAAGGTCGTAGGTGGAATATTTTCGCGGTGGTTTCCTTCGGATCCCGACACCAATGCAAGGACAGAAGCGAAACCAAGTACGGACCGGAGATGGCCGCAAAGAATTGTCGTCGCCGCTGGGTCAGGAAGATTAATGGCCGACGGAATGAAAGGCCGAAGTTCATTTCCCTGTTCTCCTTACAATCAGCAAGGTGCTTGGTCCTTGAAGAGGCTTTGAAATTTTAGCGGCGCTGATCCGCGCCGATTTCTACGGAGGTGAGCCCAATGTCTTCAGGCAAGGAAATCCTAGATCAAGTCCGGCAAGAGCTGGACATCCAAGATTATCAAAAGAAACACTGGGAAGGGACGTTTGCCGAGTACCTCGACATCGTCCGTGAACATCCCGAAGTGACGCGCAACGCCTACCAGCGGTTGTACGACATGATCCTCTCGCACGGGACCGAGGAGATCTATGAACAAAAAGAGAAGATCATCCGCTACAAATTTTTCACAGATTTCGCCCGTCGTCATAGTGACGCGATTTACGGGCTCGACCGCACACTCCAAAATCTTGTGAACGTCTTCATGTCCGCGGCCCAAGGGTATGGAACCGAGCGGCGTGTGTTGTTGCTACACGGTCCCGTTGGCAGTTACAAGAGTACGATTGCTCGGCTCCTCAAAAAAGGACTCGAGGAGTACTCGAAAACCGATGGCGGTATGCTCTTCTCGTTCTCGTGGAAGAACGACGACGGTTCGTGGACCAAGTGTCCGATGCACGAAGATCCGCTTCGACTGGTACCCCACAGCCTGCGTCCGTCCGTCATGCGCTTGCTCAACGACGGAGGTGGTCCCAACGCCCAACAAGTCGTCATCAAGGGTGAACTCGATCCGTTCTGCCGCCACATGTTCACCGAACGAATGGCGAAATACAACGGGGACTGGAACCGTGTAATGGAGGACATCAAGGTCTACCGCTTGATCCTCTCCGAACAAGACCGAATTGGCATCGGCACTTTCCAGCCGAAGGACGAGAAGAACCAGGACTCGACCGAACTGACCGGTGACATCAACTACCGTAAGATCGCCGAGTACGGAACTGATAGTGACCCGCGAGCCTTTAATTTTGATGGCGAACTCAATATCGCCAACCGAGGACTCGTGGAGTTCATCGAAGTGTTGAAGCTCGACGTGGCGTTCCTCTATGATTTGCTGGGGGCTTCTCAGGAACATAAAATCAAGCCTAAGAAGTTTGCCCAAACAGATATCGATGAGGTAATCCTAGGGCACACAAACGAGCCAGAATATCGCAGGCTTCAGAATAATGAGTTTATGGAGGCACTACGGGACCGTACGGTAAAGATCGATGTTCCTTATGTGACACGATTAAGTGACGAAATCAAGATTTACGAGAAAGATTTCAACAACGAGCGTGTGAAGGGCAAGCACATCGCGCCGCACACGATTGAGATTGCGGCAATGTGGGCGGTCCTGACTCGGCTTGAGCAACCCAAGCACGCAAACTTGACGCTGCTCCAAAAGCTCAAGTTGTACAACGGTAAGACTCTGCCCGGTTTTACGGAAGACAACATCATCGAGCTGAAGCGCGAAGCCGTCAACGAAGGTATGCACGGCATCAGTCCGCGTTATATTCAAGATAAGATCAGTAATGCGCTGGTGGCTCACCCGGAAGCCACGAGCGTCAACCCGTTCATGGTGTTGGCCGAACTTGAAACGGGGCTGCGACACCACTCGCTGATCACGAGCGAAGACCAACTTCAGCACTTCCGGGAGTTGCTCCAAGTCGTCAAGGAAGAGTACGAAGACATCGTGAAGAACGAAGTCCAGCGCGCGATTGCTGCCGACGAGGATGCCTTGAGCCGGTTGTGTGCCAACTACATCGACAACGTCAAGGCCTACACGCAACGCGAAAAAGTTCGCAACCGATATACGGGTAACTACGAGGACCCGGACGACCGGTTGATGCGTTCGGTCGAGGAGAAGATCGACATTCCCGAAGGCCGCAAGGATGATTTCCGTCGTGAGATCATGAACTATATCGGTGCCCTGGCGATCGACGGGAAGAAATTCGATTACAGAACGAACGAACGACTTCAGAAGGCGCTTGAACTAAAGTTGTTCGAGGACCAAAAGGATACGATTAAATTGACGAGCCTCGTTTCCAACGTCGTCGACAAGGCGACGCAAGAAAAGATCGATGTCGTCAAGGGCCGCTTGATTCGGGATTATGGGTACAACGACGAGAGTGCGACGGACGTGCTCCAGTTCGTGGCCAGTATCTTCGCCCGCGGCCACACCAAGAAAGCCTAACGTCCAACAACTCGACATTTGAGACAAGAGCTAACTTGCCGACGCGAAGTGTGTCTGACACCCCTCTCGTCGGCAAGTTGACTGTTCGGAGTCACGGAAATGAGCCAAAAGATCGAACGCGACCACCAACGGTTCCGAAAACTCGTCCGTGGTAAGGTCAAAAGCAATCTGAGCAAGTACATCAGTCGCGGCGAGATGATCGGCAAGAAGGGCAAAGACCTCGTCAGCATCCCGCTGCCCTCAATCGATCTGCCACAATTTCGCTACGGCAAACGCGGAGGCGGTGGTGTGGGTCAGGGTCCCGGTCAACCCGGACAGCCTCTCACATCGCCCGATGGCGATCCGCAATCGGGAGCCGGGGACCAACCCGGTGGCCACATCCTCGAAGTCGAGTTGTCGATGGAGGAGATGGCCGAGATTCTGGGCGAAGAACTCGAACTGCCACGAATCGAGCCTCGCGGCAAGAAGAACATCGTCACGTCGAAAGACAAATACACGAGTATCCGACAGGTTGGGCCGGAGTCACTCCGTCACTTCAAGCGGACGTTCAAGCGAGCCTTGAAGCGACA
>CAYYUU010000174.1:0-10032 GCA_964474955.1 uncultured Alcaligenaceae bacterium
GGATCGGTGATCGTGAAGGCGATGGATCCAGAATTCGAGACAGAGAATGAACCGCTGGAATAGGGCCTTCCGAGTGTCGTTCCTCCAACGTTTCCTGCAAGATTCCGTAATTCGGGTTCGAGCCGGGCAATTTTCGTCACGCCCTGATCGTCGTACTGGAAATAGATGGCCAGGGGATCTTTCTGAACGTGCAACTCGCTGACGTCGCGATCGAGTTTTCCGAGCAACAACTTTCGCTTCGTCCCGTCGCGGGTCATCGCGTACAAGTGAGTGACCTGGTAGCCCTGTTTTCGATCATCGAAACCGAGATACACAATATTGCGCCCGTTCGGAGTCACGACGGGCGAGGTGTCGGGACCTTTTCGGTCCGTCAGTTGCTTGATCTTGCGGTCTTTCAGCGAGACCTCGTAGATGTCCGATTCTCTGGGATTGTAGTCGGCGTCTTTCGTTCGGTTCGCGGAGAACACAAGCGCCTGGCTGTCGGGCGTCCAGGACGGAGTCCCTCTGTGGTGATACGGTCCGCTCGTGAGTTGTCGCGGCGTCCCACCGATGGCGGGAATGACGAACAAGTGCGAATATCCATCCTTCAAATAGCCGCGACCATCAAAGCGATACTTTACCTTTCCGATGACCTTCGGTGAGGCAGCCCACTCGGCCCCTTTAGGTTTCGCGGGGAGTTTCACGAACGGTTTCGTTTTTTCCTCAACGAACATCGTGAAGGCGATTTGCTTTCCGTCGGGCGACCACACAAGACCACTCGGCGACTGATTGAGGCGGGTCAATTTGGCCGTGTCGCCTGTGTCCATCCAGCGGCAATAAATTTGCGAAGAACCCTCTTCGCTCGAAACGTAGACCAGTCGCTTGCCGTCGGGCGACCACCGCGTCGAGCGGTGATTTTCGTTCCCCTTCGTCAGAGCCCGATGGTTCTTGCCGTCGGTGTCGATGATCCACAAGTTGGACCGCCCGCGGTCTTTCATGATGTCCATAAAGTTTCGGACGTAAACGATATGCTTTCCGTCGGGGGAAATTTGCGGGTCGCTCGCGAACTCAAGTTCGAAAACGTCCTTGAGTTGGAATCTGTCCTTGCGTGGCTGGTTGCCTTGGGCGAATGTTGTTTCGCAAGGCAATGCGAAAAGCAACAACACAAGGAACGGCGCGGACTTTGTCATGGTGATGCATCCTCGTAGAAGATAGAATTTGTTGGAAGTGGGACGAGAAATACGGAAGGCAGGACTGACTATCCGGGTCGCATTGCGAAAGCGAGGCAGGGCCTCGCTGCCTCGGGTTGCACGGCAGGGGCGGTCGGCTCATGGTGGCGTCCGGAGGCAAACGCAACGGCCGTTTTGTGGCCCACAAGATGGTCGATCGTGGACAGCAGCCCAGAGCAAAGTGGGGACGATGACCCGACCTTCCAGTTGAACATACTTTTGGAAAAAGTCACGAGCCGTTTGGACGAGCAGGTGATCGAGTTCGGGCCAGAGTTTGCTTTCCATGACACACCTCCTTCCCCATCTGAACGTTCGCAGATTTTCGGGCCATAAATCCCGGAGAATACGCCCTTTTCTTGAATTAAACGCATGTCGGAAGGGCCCCTGGACATGCTGTTAATTGTAAAACCCTCGGAAAACACGGGTTTTGGAGCCGAAATTTTTGCGAACGTTCAGCCATAGAAAGTATAGAGGAAAGTGTGGCAATCGATCCAAAATCTGGACGCACAAAGCAATGCGACACGTTCGAAAAACGTTGGCAGCGAGGGGACGTGCCACCGAACACCATCTCTCGCGATTGCGACAATGATTTATCCGAACGCCCAAGCTGCCGCTTTGGTAGTTTTCGTCTTTGTTCTGGGTTGTATTCGAGCGTCATCACGCTCCCACCCTAACATCAAAATCCGGACAATCATTGATTTCGCGTTCCACGGCTTGGGTTCTGGGCTTTTGTGCCTTCCACCTTCTACCATTCCCGAGACTCCATCCTGATGGCCAAGAAATCCACCGCTCCAACGATGCTCCGCCAACCGGCGGAAATCCGTTTCGCCGAAGAACTCGATTCCCTCGTAAAGGCAGACGATTCGCCTAAACCGCCAGGATGGAAGCTCAGCCCCAAAGCAGTCCGGGCATTCATTCTGGGAACCAATAGCGGAGACTTCTCCGACAAAAAGAAACTGACCAAATCGAAGAAGAAAACCACATCCCACGAATGCCCGACGATCCAACGCAAATTCCATGGCGACGACGCCATGATCGACCGGGCCATCGTGACGCTCATGAGCAACCGAGGTTTGCTCCTCGTGGGCGAGCCCGGAACGGCCAAATCGATGCTCTCGGAATTACTCGCCGCTGCAATCTCAGGCACCAGCGCTCACACGATTCAGGGAACCGCGGGCACGACGGAAGACCAAATCAAATATTCGTGGAACTACGCCCTTTTGCTGGCCAAAGGTCCGACTCCGGAAGCTCTCGTTCCGGCACCGCTTTACCACGGCATATCCGAAGGAGTGTTGGTTCGGTTCGAGGAAATCACACGTTGTCCGCCCGAGATTCAGGACACGATGATCAGCGTCTTGAGCGACAAGGTACTCCACGTCCCCGAACTCAAAGGCGAAGAGAATGTTCTCTTTGCCAAACCCGGATTCAACGTCATCGCCACGGCGAATACACGCGACCGAGGCGTTCACGAAATGTCCGCCGCGTTGAAACGCCGCTTCAATTTCGAAACGGTGCGTCCGATTGCAGACAAGCAATTCGAGTTGGAATTGGTGCTACAGCAGGCCGAAGAATTGATGACCGGAGCGGGAGCCACTGCGACGATGCAAGCCGACGTCATCGAAGTGTTGGTGACGACGTTCAGCGACCTCCGGCGTGGTCGAACTTCCGAAGGGACCGTTGTCGAAAAGCCGTCCACCGTGATGAGCACTGCGGAGGCCGTTTCGGTGGCGTTCGCGGCAGGGCTCGATGCGTCCCACTTCGGTGACGGAGCGGTCCGCGGGGAACACCTCGCTAAACAACTTGTTGGCACGGTCTTGAAAGACTCCGAAGAAGACGCCAAGAAAGTTCGGCAGTACTTCGACGTCGTCGTCAAGAACCGAGCCAAGCGGAGCGAGCACTGGAAATCGTTCTACAATGCTCGCGGTGTGTTGGGCAGTTAGACAGGTGCGATTGAGTGGAGCACAGGTTCTGCTGGATCTGCGAGAAGACCACGCCATTCGTTCATGTTTGACTGCCACGAGGGAACCTGCACTGATGCTTCGGCAGTCGGATCAATGATTGTCGCGTTGAGCAAAGTTGTTTTTCGCGGGAAGAGCAATTTTCCCTAACGCCAGGACTCGTTTAGGATCGCGGCGATCCTTATTCGGACCGGTCCGGACGTACAGGTCGCGGCGGCGTTGCATTCGCTCTTTGCCGCGCCCTCACTCCTTTCTTCCAAAACAACGGAGCCCTGATTGCTTGCGGAGCCATTCATCTTGGCGCACAATTCAATACCATAGAGCCCGAGCCATATTGTGCACGCTCGGACCTTCCGCTCCCGGAGAAACACGATATGTATTGCGATGGGTTGGCGTTGGCAATGATGGTCTTCGGGATCGTCACGTTGGTGCGAGGCAAATTCCAACTCACCCGGGATAAAGTGGCGTATGACACTCCGGCGAGAGTGATCGGTCTCGTCCTATTAATCCCTTTTCCCATCCTGATCACGTTGACCCTCTTGATTGGGTTCGACACAGTTTTTCTCGCTGCTGGTGATGATCCACGGCTCGGTTTGGTCTACGTCATCTTCATCGTTGCGGGTTTGATTCTCGTTCCTGGCGGGGTCTTGGGTGCCATTGGAATTGCCAACGCCTATGGCGAACCGTGTCGCGAGGACCGGGCGAGACGTTTGCGACGACAGCGTCTTCGTCGACAGTACTATGAAGAGGACTATGACGACTACGATTACCCCCTCGGTGGAACGGCCTCGGATCGAGAGTATGATCGAGACCGGCATTACGAAGACGACGATTACGAAGACGACCGCACGCGTGAAGGCGTCCGCGACAGGTCTCGCAGACGCTCCTCGCATTCGGAGGACGAACAGAGACGACGTGGGTGGGAAGAGGATCGCTACGACAGCCGCGACCGGTACTGACGGGGAACCGAGATTCGCCTCTGCTCTCGCAGTTCACTTCGTCTCGGCGGCAAGCAAACAACCACTCCAACCAGAGTGAAACTGGACACGCAATTAGGCCCGCTTCTACTGCGGGAAGGAGTCTGTTGCCACAAGGAGTTTTCGTTCCATAATCACCTTCGAGAATCATGACCCCCTTACAACCAACTCAAGTCGATGAACGTCGCCACCCTTCAAATTTGTTTTCTGCAGGAAGAAATGCCAGTCCTGGACCGAGCGAGATTCTCTTGCTCGAATCATTGTTTCCCGCTCCACCAGGCATTGTCTGAAGGTCTTGAGACGAGTCTGCTGGATCTCTCCGACCCCCTGGGGTTCTACTCGGTCGCGTTACTTTGTGTGGGTGCCGCGCTTCAGAGATGTGCGGTGGTTGCTCCAAATGGCAAGGGCCCAGCATCCCGAAATCAAGTTTTCACCCTTGGCGACGAACCCGCTCGGCGCTTGTGGGCCGTTCTCGAAGAAGGAAACGAAAAGAACTCCTCCGATTGGGCGACCCGGCTTTTCGGGTTTGATGCCCAAGCAACACCACTCGTTTCCAAAGCCATCCACGTCGCACGACTCGGAAATCGGTATTGTGCAAGGCTGAACCCCAACTTTCTCCCCGTCGAAAACATAGAGATCGGTTGGGGCACCAAGGACATCACCCGAAGCCGCGGGGACCTTCAGGTTCTCCAGGACAAACTCCTCACGCTTCAAAAGTCGGAAAATATTTACTCCGAGAACCGGGAGTTCGGCTTGTCTGCCACGCCGACTTCGGTGTCGGCCAACGGCGAAGACCTCTATTGCCTCACCAAATGCCGGAGATGTTGTCGGCTTGTGGAAATCCCGGTCCGTACGCGGAGTGAGACAATTCAATGTATCGATTGCAGTCAACAAGCGAATCAGACTTTCGTTGCCGAATCCACACGACGCGGCTTCGACGATCCCAAGCCATCAACTTTGCCCACGCCGACGCGGTTCGTAGTTCGTTGCCACACGACCAACAAAGACTACACCCTCGGGAGACCGATGGAGGGGAAGAGTGTCACTTGTCCTGGGTGTCAAGAAAGGGTCCGGCTGCCCGTCGCTCACGACGTTTCGTGGACCAATAACGACAAGGAGATTTCCGCAAACGGCGGCCTTTCGAAACTGTTTGAAGACGGAAAAAGGAGTACGTCGGAACAACTGGCAGGACAACTACCCGAATACATTCCCGACCCCGAAACGCCACCCTGGGAAAGAGCGATTCTCGAGGGAACTGCCGAAGACATCCTGACCTCGGCTACGTTGGAGCGAGCCAGTCAGGCCGAAGAATCCGGAAAAACTGGAGTTGCCGTCCAAGCCTACCGGGATTGGGCCGAGGCATCACCCACGTTCGAAAACTATTTGGAAGCGGCCAAACATGTCGAACGTCTCGGCAACGCCAACCAGGCCGAATACTTGTACAATTCCGCATTAAACCGGAAAAAGAACGATCCGGAAGCCATGGAGGGATTGAAACGAGTTCGCGCCAAGAAACAACCGAAATCACCCGGAGGGAAACACAAGAAGCCACCTTCGGGAGCCGACTGGGCCACCCTCCAGGCGGCAAGAGTCGCCGCGGCCCAAGGACACCGCCGAGTTGCCACGACGAAATACAAGGAGTGGGCGCAGAAGACCGATACTTACGAAAGTTATCTCGAAGCCGGCAAAGGTCTAGAGGTCATTGGGCGGAGCACTCACGCAAAAATCATGTACGAGCAGGCCCTTGCGAAGAGACCCGACGACACCGCCGCGACACACGCCCGCGATCGAGTCACGACCATCTTCGAACTCGCCGAAACGAAGAATAAGATGGAGCCGGAACTCTACCGTCGGCTCGGAGACGAAAATATCACGCAAGGCAAAATCGAGGCCGGAATCGGATACCTGCTTATTTGGAACGAAATGGTCGACACTCTGGAGACGTATCAATACGTCACCGAGGTTTGTCGGAAGCACCAGTTGACCGATGTGACCCCGACACCGCCGACTAAAAAGCGGCAAGCCAAAGCCAATACGGAATAATGGATCAATTCCGAAGGGTATGGCAAATTTTTCTGGCAACTTTCTCGATGGCACGTCCCCGAGCGCAGCCACCAACAATCCTTTGTTGAAATTCTGCCTCCCACTAACTTGCCAGAAAAATTTGCCGCACCACCCCTCGACCGCCCGAAACCAATTGTTGCAATTGGGTTTGCGTCGAGCTACAATGTTTTACTTAATCCATAATTCCCCGAAACGGTACCCGTGCGTACTCTCTCCTGCCGGGGCAACCAGCTTCCGCACCGTTGAGGCACCATTTGCCATGTTTTTGAAGTGCTCCGTCCGGCTCCTTGGGGCCATGTGTTTGTTGGTGTTCCTGTCGTCTGCCAGCGCCCAAACGACGAAGAAACGTACCATCAGCGACGATAAATTCCGGCAACTCGAAGAGATCTTACCGACTCCCTCGTCGACGCGAACCGGTTCCGGGGCTCCCGGACCCCTATACTGGCAACAGCGAGCCGACTATGTCATTCATGTCGAATTGGACGACGAAAACCAACGCATCATCGGCTCGGAAACCATCACTTACAAGAACAACTCGCCGCACACCCTGCGGTACGTTTGGCTCCAACTCGACCCAAACATCTTTCGTCCCGACTCCGACGCCGTCGTAACCCAGACGGCTCCGAAACTTTCCAAGAGTGTCAGCCCCAGAGTTCTGAAAACCTATCTCCATCGAATGACGTTCAACGGCGGGGTGAACATCACCTCCGTGAAGAGCGGCAAGGGAAAGAAACTCAATTACAAGATCGTCAAGACGATCATGCGAGTCGACCTTCCCAAGCCACTCAAGAGCGGTCAATCGTTCAAGTTCTCCGTCGATTGGAACTATCGAATTAATAACGCCAGAGTAGCTCGGGGCCGGACGGGTTACGAATACTTTAAGGATGATGACAACTATCTCTATGAGATTGCTCAGTGGTATCCGAGACTCGCAGCCTACACAGACGTCACCGGATGGCAACACAAACAGTACCTCGGGCGTGGCGAGTTCACACTCGAACTCGGTGACTATGAAGTTCACATCACCGTCCCGGCAGATCACATCGTTGCATCAACTGGGGTCTTGCAGAATCCCAAGCAAGTGTTGACACAAACGCAGATCGCCCGGTTGAAAAAAGCAAAGACGGCCAAGAAACCAGTCTTCATTGTCAACGAGAAAGAAGCAAAGAAGAACTTCAAGAGCAAGACCAAGAAGAAAAAGACGTGGGTGTTCAAGGCCAAGAACGTGCGAGACTTTGCGTTCGCCTCGTCGCGACGATTCATCTGGGACGCCCAAGGATTGAAACATAACGGCACAACGGTGATGGGCATGTCGTTCTATCCCCCCGAGGGCGAACCACTTTGGAGTAAGTACTCGACGAAGGCCATCATCCACACAATTAAAATCTATTCGAGATACACATTTAACTATCCGTATCCTGTGGCGATATCTGTGAATGGTCCGGTCGGCGGGATGGAATATCCCATGATCTGCTTCAACGGGCCGCGACCTCGAAAAGGAAAATATTCTCGCTACGTCAAATACGCTCTCATCTCCGTCATCATTCACGAAGTAGGACATAACTACTTCCCGATGATCGTGAACTCCGATGAACGTCAATGGACGTGGATGGACGAAGGGCTCAATACGTTCTTGCAATATCTCGCGGAACAAGAGTGGGAGGAGCGATATCCTTCGATCCGCGGGAAGCCCCGGAACATCGTCCGCTACATGACTAGCACGAACCAAGTTCCGATCATGACGAATTCCGATTCGATCCTTCAGTTCGGACCAAACGCCTACGCGAAGCCCGCGACGGCTCTGGTGATCCTACGAGAAACCGTCCTAGGACCGGAGTTGTTCGACTTCGCGTTCAAGGAGTATGCCCGCCGTTGGCGTTTCAAGCGTCCCATGCCCGCCGACTTCTTCCGAACCATGGAAGATGCCTCCGGCGTGGATTTGGATTGGTTCTGGCGAGGTTGGTTCTATTCCACCGACCATGTCGACATCGCCATCAAGAACGTCCGATTGTTCGTCAAGGACGGCAAGAAAGCAGCCGTCGCGCAGGCCTTCCCGCAAAAGAAAGGCGAGCCCGGAAAGGCACCCGACAAGAAGCTCGTCGTGACCGTCAAGAAAGGCAAGGCTCCCGAATCGCCGAAAGCCGTCTACGAGCGAGAGTTGCATGGGCTCAACGCGAAGGAAATCCAAGAGTTGAATGCGAAATCGCACTTCTACGTTGTGGACTTCGAGAACGTTGGAGGGATCGTCATGCCGATTATTTTGAAACTCAATTTCGAAGACGGGACGTCCAAAACTGTCCGCATCCCGGCAACGATCTGGCGACGAAACAGCGAACAAGTGTCGAAGCTCATCGCGGTCTCGCAGCCGATCAAATCGTTCCAACTGGATCCGAATCAAGAAATTGCCGACGCGGACCAGACCAACAATTACTATCCTCCGCGAATCGTCCCGTCGCGATTCAATCAGTTCCGCAATCGCGAGTCATCCAAGGAACCTAAAACGAAGCGACCTGTCGTCCCGAGCAAGGGGACGTAATAGTGATGACCTCAGGCAAGTAAGATTTAAAACCGTAGGACAGGTTACAAACCTGTCCTACGGTCCAACATGCTTTCCCTTGGAGTTGGTCTCATGAAATACACAGTTACATTATTCCTAACTCTTGGATTTCTGCACTCCGCATGTAGTCAAGAAATCGATCTTGGGGCGATCCCTCCTGTTGTCGTGAAAACGGTCCCCCAATCCGGCGCGAGAAACGTATCTCGCGATCTGAAAGAGATCAAAGTTACGTTCAGCAAAGACATGAAGGATAAGACTTGGTCGTGGATTCAATTGACCAAGGGCAGTTTTCCCGAACTGACGGGCAAACCACGATATCTTGCGGATAAGCGAACGTGTGTTCTTCCCGTCAAACTCAAGCCAGGCACGACCTACGCCATTTGGATCAATACACAAAAGTTCACAAGTTTCCGTGATGCCGATGGTCGGCCTGCAGTACCGTATTTACTCGCGTTCCGGACGAAAAAACGAAAGGAAGCACACTCCCAAGAAATCCTCTTCGTCGGCGACGAGGATAAAAAGTCTACGGACGAGCAACCGCCCAAGAACGAGGCCAAAGTAACTCCGGTTCCCGCCGACGTCCGAAAAAAATTCAAGCTGTCGAAGTTCTACAAAAAATATACTCACGTCCAGGGATTCCCCATCGTCAGTTCCGACAAGGTGGCCGACGAAGCCCTTCGCGAAGCCGCCAGGATCGTCAACCATATGCTGGGCAAACGACCGGACGTCTTGAAGGCACTAGCCAAGAACAAAGTTCGGTTGGCCATCATGTCGCCCAACGAGATGACGACCGACATTCCCGAACACAGCGACCTCCGACCCAAAAAATATTGGGACGCACGGGCCCGCGGTCTTGGAGCAACAAGATCGCGACCCGCAGTGAGTTGTGGCGAAGAGAACCTCTTGAATTACCCTGGTGATCGCTACTCCACCGAAAATATCCTCGTCCATGAGTTCGCCCATGCGATCCATCAAATGGGCCTCAATACACTCAATCGACGTTTCGATGCCACGCTCCGCGAAACATATAGAAATGCCAAGAAACGGAAATTGTGGTTGAACACCTACGCGATGACCAACCACGCGGAATATTGGGCCGAAGGAGTCCAGTCGTACTTCGACACCAATCGCCCCAGACCGGACGCTCAACATAACCACGTCGACACACGCGAAGAACTCAAAAAATATGACCCGATGTTATTCCGTCTGATCGACGAAGCCTATCGAAAGCCCAAGTGGCGGTACGTTGGATTCGACTAACTCTTCCC
>CAYYUU010000175.1:0-10031 GCA_964474955.1 uncultured Alcaligenaceae bacterium
AGACGAAAACTCAAGCGACTCTACCCCAAAATTAAGACTGGATGATGCACTAGTCGGGCTGCACGTAGGAGAAAACGAAATCGGCGACGAAGGACTCAAGGCCATCGCTCGATCACGCAATTCGGGAAACTTGGTCGAGTTGATCGTTTTCACGAACGACATCACGCTCGAAGGCATCAAGGCCCTCGCGGACTCGGCGTATCTGGCCAATCTCATACTGCTTTACTTGGGACAAAACGACATCGGCCCTGAAGGGGCCCGGTCGTTGGCCAACTCGCCCCACCTCAAGCGATTGGGGGACGTGAGTCTCTGGGGCAACAACGTCGGTGACGAAGGGGCGAGATTCATTGCCAATTCCGAGAACTTTGCCCACGCCTACGAACTCGATTTGGCGGACAACGAGATCGTCGATGGTCTGGTGGATTTGGCCAAGTCGCCCCACATGCGAAATGTGCTGAAGCTCGAAGCCGAGCAAAATAGTATTAGCGAAACCGCGGCAACAGCCCTGACTAACTCGGAAACACTCGCGTGGCTCAGTGAGTTGAAGATCGACATCGAAGAGTATTGGTCCGGCCCCATCGAGAAAGGTCTCCGCAAACGCTACGGCGATTCGCTCGACTGGTATTGAGACGAAGATTGTTGTCTATTTTTTGTTTGCATTAGGTACACGCGGCTCGCGTGTACCTAGTACGACAAACTGAAAATCTGGACACTCATTTGTTTCGCGTTCCAGCATGCCCACTGCTTCGGTGCATTTGGCTCGCAGTGTTCACTTATTACGGAGTCGTCTCCGTGACGTCCGGCGGGACGTCCGAAGGTGTTGTTTGGCTGACCCTACGCTGCGACTGATCGATCAACCGAAGAGCTTCTTTTTGATACTGGAAGTATTCCAGATAAGCCGGTCCGATCAACACGATGGCCGACGCCACCAGGAAACAAAAGACCGACGGGAAGAGCATCCAAAAACTGATTCGGTTTGCCTGCGCTTCCGCCCGTTGGCGTGAGTTCGTTCGGAAGTTCGTGGCCAGTTCGCTTAGCGTGGAGGCCGCATCGGCGCCGAGTTTCTCCGACTGAATCAACAACATGACCAAGTTCTTGACCTCGGGCAAACGAACACGGTCGGCCCACTGAGTCAGGGCGTGGCCCAAACTATGTAGCTCGGCTTGTTGGTGAGCAATCGTCAATTCTTGGGCCAGAACGGGATGGGAATTCCTGATCTGGCGAGCCACTTGCAGAAGTGCGCCCAACAAGTTCTGCCCGGCAGAAAGACACAAAATCAACAAGTCAATCGCAAGGGGCAGTCCGCGCTCGATCTCGCGACTCCGGGCGCGTCCTCGGATCAACAAGTAAACACGCGGCACACTAAAGGCCAACACGGCGAGCACCATTCCGCCTATGAGGACGGGCAAGACTTGCCCGTCGACGACCAATAACGCCAACGCGCCAGCCAACAAGACAGCCATCAAAACCAACAAGTTTCGAACCGCACGGTACTCCACGACCGCCGTCGGTCGATAGTAACCCGCAGAACGCAAGTCTTGTTGGAGGTCTATGGACTTGGAACCCGGCTTTTGCGGAGTCCCGGACAGGGCCGTCGTATAGTTGCCCAACACCAACTCATTTTCGGGACTTTCGTCCCCCACATCCGGCGATTCCAAAACTTGTTCGGGATCGCGAACTGCCCGGCGCTGGAACAACATCATGACGACGAACGCCAAAGCCGAGATGGCCAGAAAAACACCACCGAACTGAATCCACTCGTTCATAGCTGGTCCCGCCCTTTCTCTCTCGATCCATCAAGTTCCTTTGGGACTGTTTTTTGCAGAATATCTGTCTCCGGCGTCCTATGATCGCTCCCGTAACAGCACAGCCAACCAGCAAATCCCAATGATTTCCAACACGATCGCCGCAAACAAAGCTCGGTTTCCGGACGCGGAGTCCGTGAAGCGTTGGATAAATTCCGGCTGCCACACACAATACCCTACGAAGATCAACGGCGCACCGAGGGCCACGGCGAAGGCCGTGACTCGTGACAATGCAGTCGCCGCACGAACTTGACCCCGAAACTGATCTCGGTCACGCGTGCTGATCGCCACTCGATCGAGCAGCAAAGTCAAGTTTCCACCGATGTTGCGATGCAAACTCACGATCGTGACGAACACATCAAAATCAAGAAGTTGAATTCGCCGGGCCATGCCGTGTAAGGCCGCGCTCACCGTGAGACCGAGCTTCATCTGCTCGACCCCTCGCTTGAATTCCGAAGCAATCGGCATGGGTCCGTGATTCCCGACATTTTCAAACGCCTGTTCGAGACTCAAGCCTGCCCGAAGCGAACGAGCCAGCAGAAAAAACGTGTCGGGAAGTTGCTTTTGCAGACGAGCACGCCAGCGTCTTTGCATCACCAGATACACGGTGAGCGGAATCCCCATCCCCAGGATCAGACCAATCCCGGCGACCATCGCTAACCCCGTCAAGAGTAGCAACGCACCGCCAATCGCGACCCCCGCGACCATCACCCAACCGATGGCTTCTTGCGTCGACCATCCCAACCCCGTGCGATGGATGAGTTGATTAAAGGCCTCGTCGACACGTTCGTCCCACTTGGGAGAATCTTTTCGCGGCAACGTCCCGATCAACGTTCCCTCGGGCTCCGGGGGTGGCAACCTTCGGGTGATATAAGCGTGGCGGCGTTCGTGGAGGCCACGCAATCCAACGTAGGCCCCCATAATGACGCCCACCACGATCAACACGAGTACAACCAACAAGATGAATTCAGCCATAAGATGAGTTCTCCAAAGACGCTTCCTTGACACCTCAAATGAGGTTCTTCATTTCGGAGAAGCGAGAGGGCTATGTCTCAGATGAATCTTCGACGGGTGGGCGTTGGAATAACGGATGCTTGTCCTGTTTTTGCTCGGAGTCACGGGGGCGGAGGGGTCAATAATTGTCGTGCGTGGATGTTGATCGGGAAGTCGCTTTTCGCTCCGCAAAAAGTTACTTTCCCAAATACGACGGTTATTGATCCGACTGCCCGAGTGGCATTGACACAAACAAGGTTTCTCAAAGCGAACACCAATCCGTCTTGCGTTCGGCGTACGCCAACAACATCACCAAACGCCATTGTTTCCGTCAGGCTCAGTCGTATGTGGAAAATCCACTGGCGGGATCAAATCATCTTCAACCACTTCATCGGGAACCATGTCGTGGCCCGCCAGCGACAGAGGACCTTCCCGGAATATGTCCGGAGACATGGGGATGCCAGCACCTTGAATTCGGGCAAGACACTTGGGAACGTACCCCGTGGCGTGGAAGTCTCCGACCGCATGTCCTCGATGAACGCCCGTCGGACGGAACTCGAAGATGTCCCGGACGACGTAATAGCGACGTTTCCGAAGTCCAGCAATTTCCGAAATCCGGATGATCTTTCGGGCTCCACCTTTCAAGCGAGCCATGTGCACGACGAGGCGAACGGCCGAGCCCACATAGTTCCGGATCACGGACAGCGGCATCTCGAAACCGGCCATCGTGATCATCGTTTCCAGACGCGAAAGGGCGTCGCGGGTGTCGTTGGCGTGGATCGTCGTGAGCGATCCCTCGTGGCCTGTGTTCATGGCCTGGAGCATGTCCAGCGCTTCGGGACCACGCACCTCCCCGATGATGATCCGGTCCGGACGCATTCGCAAACTGTTCCGCACGAGGTCCCGCTGGGTGTATTCCCCGACGCCTTCGATGTTCGGAATCCGCGTCTCGAGACGAACAACGTGTTTGTGTTGGACCTTGAGTTCGGCAGAGTCTTCGATCGTGACCAGACGTTCTTCCGTCGGGATGAACCGAGACAACGTGTTCAAAAGTGTCGTCTTCCCCGCACCAGTCCCGCCGGAGATGACGACGTTTTGGCGGGCCGACACGGCGGCCTCAAGAAACTGAAGCATCACCGGAGGAAGAGTGTTGTTCGCCAACAAGTCCTCGGCAGCCAGACGGACACCAAAGCGACGAATCGAGAGGACCGGCCCATCCAACGACAACGGCGGGATGATGGCGTTGACACGAGAGCCATCGGGAAGACGGGCGTCGACCATCGGAGACATCTCGTCGACACGTCGGCCCACGCGAGCCGCCACTCGCTGGATGATCTGGATGAGATGGGCGTTGTCGGCGAACACGACCTGGGTCTCTTCCATCCGACCCAACCGCTCGACATAAACCATGTCCGGACCGTTGACGAGAATATCACTCACCGACGGGTCGTTCATGAATCCTTCCAGCGGCCCGAGCCCGAACGCTTCGTTCATGATCTCGTCGATCAGGCGTTCTTGTTCGATCTCGTTCAACAACTCGGGAGAATCTTGGGCAAGTCGGATGGCAAGAGCCCGGACCTCACGACGCAGCCGCGCCGGGTCGATCTTGTCCAACTTCGAGATGTCGATCGCCTCGACCAACTGCCGATGGATCTCTCCCTTAATCTGCTGGAACGTCCTCGCAAAATTGATCGGATCGTTCGCTCGACTGTATTCCTGCTGCAACATCGCCAGGTGTCTCCGTAGGTCTGGTGCGTTGGGTATTGTGTGGGTGGGTTGCTGTGTTCTTCCCTCGCCCCGAGTTTTTGGGGAGAGGGATCGAGGGTGAGGGGCTGCCAAAACAAAATCGGTTTACGCGTTTGTTGATTGGGTGTTCGAGGTCTATGCAAACCCTCACCCTAAATCCCTCGCCCCAAACTTGGGGCGAAGGACTTTGAAACCCAAATCGCCACACGTATTCCGCGCAAAGCACTCTATGACCCGCGTCCATTCAAGTTCTTCGCGAGTTTCATGAATCGCCGCGTGATGGCCGCACCTCGGGCGACCGTCGTCAACGGCTGTCCCTGGTTGATGGCCTTGTTGACGCGAGCGGGGTCGTCGGGAATCCATTCCAACACCGTCAAGCCGAGTGCCTTTTGGGCTTCTCGCCAGGAGAACTGTTCTCTCTGGCCATAGCGGTTGACGATGATTCGGACCTTCTCCATCGAGATCCCTTGCTCTTCCAATCGCTGCAAGAATTGCTGGCTCAGTCGAACCGACGGGATGTCGAGCCGCAACACGACGGCGATCTTGTCCGCGAGTTCCAGAGCAAGCATGCGGGCTTCGTCGATGGTGTGACCAACATCAACCACCGTGAACGGGAACATGCTCCGCAACAAGATCAGGACATTTCGCATGGCCGTCGGCGGTAACTCGACCGGATCGAGCATTTCGGGCTTGTGGGCAAGGACGCTGAGATTTGCGGGGTGTGTCACCAGAGCACGCCGCAATAACGTTGCGTCCATCCGATCCCACGCCGCCGCCAAGGCGTCCAAACCATGGGGTGGCTTCAAGTCCAGGTTCAACGCCAATTCGGGAACCGCCCGGCCAAGTTCACCCAATACGACTTGGCCGGGGTAATAGCCGGCCAAGGCAAAGCCAAGATTGCAAGCCACGGTCGTCACGCCCAAACCGCTTTGGGCGCCCGTGACGGCCAGGACCTTGCCCCAACGAGGAGCCGCGATTCCCGACGAGCGGAGTTTATTGATGGCCTCCAACAATTCCTCCCGAACGTCGTCCTCATGGATGTGTTCGCGAGCCCCCGAACGAATCGTTTGGAGGATGTGGTTCGAATCGGAAGAAAGTCCAACGGCGAAGATCGGAGCGGTCGTCAGCTGGTGGGCTTGTTCAAGAACGCTGAGTCCTTGATCGAAGTCGACCCCCAACCCGATCAACACGAGGTCGACCTCTCCTTGACCCAATCGGGTCGGCAACTGTTCATAGGAAACGCAGTCGTGTGATTTGCATTCCAGCCCCAACCCCAGAACAGCTTGTCGCAAGCGATCCCGGAGCACGCCAGGCTGTCTGGCGATGACGACTCGCATGGTGTCCCTCCTGCAAGGCCCTACGTCTCTGTGCATTCATCTTGAGTGGGAACTCGCGAGTCGCAGCGTAATCTCAACAAGCTCCGTTTCCCACATTCACTTATTTTCTTTATTCGACAAATCGGACTTTGCAAATATATGGATTGACTATTGGTATGCCATTTTTAGTAGTTTGACTGGCGTCTGTAATGACTGCATGGGTTGCAAGCATTGTAGGTTGGACAGAAAACTCTAACGATTGTCCGGGATTCAACACTTCTACGGACGCCACTCGTGCGGCAACGAATCCTCGTAATGTAGCTTTTCCGCCTCCGACGCTCGCATATAATGGCCAGATACGAATGGCCCCAGTCGTTTGTAATTGAGTCAACGTCGTATGAACGTCCATACGAGGCATACCATCTGGGATCGTCGTCGCAGCATCGACCTCCAACTCTGCATTCGTGTCCAACACAAACGGCGCACCGAAGGTATTGAAATGAGCTTTTGTCATGCCTCCGGAGAGCTGTGTGTTCAGCTGCGCGATATCATTCGGTGGAATCCCAACAAAGAGTGGGACACCCGTTGCGATATCTGTTTGTGCCTGGATAGGAAGAGCAGCGATCGACACGGCGAATTCCGGAAGTTTGTCTCCATTGCCAGCACCCTTCGGAACTAGAACGCCGAGCAAGCGATCGAACCGGAAATTATCTGGGCCTGTGTTAGCCCCCGGCACCTCTTCGATCTTCGCCTGCCAGGACTTCGCATCCGCCGGCGAACCGGAATAGTCCGCGAACAAGCCAATCGGGGCAATCGGAATGGGTCGATCAAACGCGTGTCGAAAACCAATGACGAATCGATCCAGGTGCGCCGATGCCCGACTGCGTAAATCTTGCGACCCGAGCCCCGTGAATTGTGGGAACAACAACCCAGGAGCCGTTCTCCGGCTTCTTGTCAGCTGCGTCGTGATCCGGACCGTGTTGATCGTCTTCAAATCGGTGTTCGTCGTGTTCGTTATGTCGTCGGCGAGCAGGAAGGTTTTGCTTCCGGGAGTGGGGAGAGTTCCAAAGATGATGTCTCCGTCGGCCACGTTCTTGGGGTTATCCCAAAGTCTAACCTCACGAGCATTGACGGGATTCAGTTTGGCCGCCTGAATCGCGCCCATTCTCGCGCGGACTAATAAGTCCGGGATGTCTTCTGGATTGTTTCGAAGGAAGCCACGCAACAGGTCATCATCGACGAGTAACTGAGCCGTCGTTGCGCTTGTCGCATCGGAGTTATTTTGAGCCTCAATTTTTATCACCCAAAGGCGGGAGACATTGAGGACGAACGCGAACAGAACGATGAATATTACAAGCAGGAGCAAGAGGAGTGGATTAAGCGAACCCGGTCGCGATGTCCTGCGTTTATGGTTGATACAGCGCATGTGGTATCCAGCCCATCTCGGCTGCTCCGTATCGATCTCCTTTCCATAGGTATCCAACGAGAAAGCACGATATAGAATGAAGATCTAGGAATATAGTTTTGGGGATAGGACGGAGAAAAGCTTATAGTCCGTTCATCAGAACTCAAAGTAGTAGGCACACTCCGTGTGCCGTTGTCTTTGTCTTGATAGTGTCGCCTATCGCTCCGCGAAAGGACGCTTGTCTTGGGTTATATTTTGGAATGTGTCCGCGAAGCTGAGCTTTCGTATTGTTGTATCCTCGCTCGCGTTTCGGATCGGCGTCAGGCATCCTCGCTCGCGCTTCGGATCGGCGTCAGGCATCCTCGCTCGCGCTTCGGGTTGGTATGCCAGTCTCGCCGCCACCTCAAACAAGAGGCCCCGCTCTTTGCGCGGGGCCTTCCACCAAAGCTCCAGAACGTCGTGGCAAGCACAACTCCCCAGAAACAATCGGTTACCGTTGTGACGTCACAGACGGTCGTCTCTCGGCAGCGGCCCGGCGAACAGCGCTTCGTGCTGCACTGACGTCTCGCAGCTTTTTCTCACACGCGGGACAATCGGCCACACCGAATTGAAAACCAGATTTCTTGGTCTGGTAGGGGTTAGGCAACGGAGCTTGCTGCTTCTCTTTCTTCTCGATGATTCGATTATTGTTCAGGTCGAACGTTGCGGGCTCAAAGATGTCCGTTTTCACGACCTGTTGGATTCGGATTCGTTTCTCGGGCGGCGGGGGCGTTGGAGCGATAGCCAACTTCAAGTCGAAGATCCGCATGAGGTCTTTCTGGCCGACTACGAGTTCGTCGTGGTTATAGGCCATGACGCGAGCGTCTTCGGCAGCGGCCTCCGCGGTCCCGGGCTCTCCGAAGTGAACGAGCTTGATGTCACTACCCTTTTTCAACAACGCCGTCCGCGTGGTTTCCAACTTCTTTTGTTCGCTCTGCGGGAGCGGGACGAGGGTCAATTCACCATGACGTTTGGCAAATTCCACCAGAGCCGCACGGTAGGGATTCACTTCGATCGTGAACGGAATCGGCTTCTCAGGATCGAGTGGAGCATATACCGGCCAGAGGGTGTTACGCTTGGCGACGACGCGAACACGCCGGGCGATGGGAGCAGTCTTCACAGTCGTGTTGCCTTCGGGGTCGGTAATCTCACTCGTGAGCAACACGTCCACCCACTCGCCGACGCGAATGAGCCCGCCGCTCGAATGGTCCTTGTTGACCGACACGTTGACGGACCGCATGGATGGCAGGAGCCGGGAGTTCAACGACGAAGGAATCTCCATCGGCTTCAAGTGCTTCTTGAGAATCGGTTGGTCCGTCAGTATATGCGCGTCGGCGATCCGAAGGTAGATGGCCGAAGGCGTGGCCGGGAGATACTCGTCTTTGTGTTCGCGGTAGTGCTCCAGCTCTTTCGGAGTCATGTTCCGAACTTTCACGGAACCCGAAGTAATGAGGCCACCTTCGAAAATGTTTTGGCCCGCGACCAACACTTTGACTTCGGGCGGCGGCGGAGGAGCCTGTGGCCTCCGAAAGATTCCAGACACCCTAGCGGCAACCGCGACACCCACGCCGATGAGGATCGCGATCGTTAGGACTAATAACGTACTTGCTCTCATGATTAATAACTCCTTGATGTCAGCAACTTATCAATTCGGACTCTCGCGATCACGGCACACGAATTCGCTCAACACTCACATCGAATTCGGCACACCTTGCCTAACTACTATTATTTACTCTTTGGTCATGACGGTCCGAGTTCGTATCACGTCATTTGCAATACTAAATCCAATTGGGGCGAGCAAATTAGGAGCAACCTTCGCAGTCGGTATACTCACTACTACTTGCACAGGAGCTCCCGTCGGAAGGGGATTGCCCAAGTCGTCGACGAGAACGGACTCGACTCCCGCCGAAGACAACGCCCCCGATCCCAAAACGGCGCGAGCCGCGGCTTCGACCTCCGCAGAGGTCCCGCCCATCGCCGCAACCCTCGCGCCCTCTCGACTCGCTGCCGTGAGGTGCTGGCGTGCCACGAGGATGAGACTAAATTCCACGAGTGCAAGGACTACGACGAGCAGGATGGGGAGAATCAGGATTAATTCGAATGTGAGGGAACCGGGACGGCGTCCTCTCCGGGGTAGTTTCATGATCATGGCTCCGTCCATCTGAACAAAAACCGAGCGATCTGTGGGATATCAGGGTGGGAATAGATATCCGACCGCTCGATTGTTGGGAATGAGGTCTATTGACTATTCACAGCCCAAATCAAATCTATCACTGTGGGTTGAGGCGTAGGACAGGCTTGTTTGTAACCTGTCCATTAGGAAGGAACAGGCTGGAAGTCCGTTCTACGAACAGAAAAAATTACTCATTGGGGCTCATCAACATCTGCTGCGACACTATTTCGAAGCGGCAGCCTGTGTGTTGGTCCCGGTCCGGGAAGTCTCCTGAGATACCTTGAGGTCCTTGCGGAAGGCCCAAGGCAGAACGATCAAACAAGCCAGCGCCAGCGGGAGGGCAAATCCCGTGGGGGACTTCTTTTTTCCGTTCGGTGACGTTGTGGCTTTCGGTGTGCTGATTCTCATTCCCGTCACCATGCCCCAGGCGTACAACCCAAATAGGACAAGGACAAGGGTAATGATCGTAAACCCAAACACCCAACAGATGAGGTTACAACCGAGCCAAGCACCGAGCGCAGCTGCGATTTTGACGTCCCCGCCCCCACAAGCAC
>CAYYUU010000176.1:0-10028 GCA_964474955.1 uncultured Alcaligenaceae bacterium
TGTTGTAGGGCAGCACTGGGGAAGGCAAGCAAACATCGCGCCGGACAGAATTGCTCCTTTTCACCGTTTTGCTTCCTTTCGTTTTTCCTAACTGAACGTTCGCAAAAATTTCGGCTCCAAAACCCGTGTTTTCCGAGGGTTTTACAATTAACAGCATGTCCAAGGCCCTTCCGACATGCGTTTAATTCAAAAAAAGGGCGTGTTCTCCGGGATTTATGGCCCGAAAATCTGCGAACGTTCAGCTAAACACTCGTCGCTTTCTCCTTGGTCGTTCCTCCGAGTTGCTCGAGGACCCAGACGATGACGCGATACCGCAACTCCGTCATGTCCTGGAAGTGCAACTTGTTCTTAATGTTGGCGTAATACGTTTCGATCGTCTTGGGGCTCAAGTGGAGTAGCTTGGCAATGCGGACGGTTCCCAATCCTCGCCCCACCATTTCGTAAATTTCGAGTTCTCGGTTGGAGAGCAGAGTCACGGCGGGTTTGTTTTCCGAATCCATAGATTTCACCGCCCCACGGACCAGGCGTTGGGATATGATGGGGTTCAAGTAGACTTCCCCATCGACGACGCAACGCACGGCTTTGACGAGAGTGTCTCGGTCGGCCTCCTTGTTGACGTATCCAGGGGCTCCTGCGCGTAGGACTCGCTCGGCAAAAATGTTGTCGTCTCGGGCCGAGAAGACCAGGACGCACACTTGGGCACTATGGCGGGCGAGGCGATCGATCAAGTCCAGACCGGTGCCGTTGTCGACGGTCACGTCGACGATCACGACGCGTCGCTTGAGTTCATCGACTTTACGGAGCGCTTCCTTGGTCGTTGCGGCTTCCCCGCAAACTTCAAAACCGGGATCTTCGGCGAATAGCGCCTTTAATCCCTGGCGAGTGATGGGATGCTCGTCAATAATCAGAATCTTGTCCTTCGGAATCGTCTTCATGGACGGCACTTCTCCAAAAATGGGCGTAAAGAGATAGGAGACTCTGTTGTTCAACTTCGATCACGAATCATCTCCTTGCTCGTTTCTGGCCCTGGCATTCTGAAAACCCTCGCTCTCGCACCAAGAAATCCTTGATGAGTTCGCGGAGTAATTCGCCGACCGTTTGGCCTCGGCGGGAGGCCACTCGATCCAAACCGAACAGTTCGCGAGTCGATAACAGGAAGTTGATTTCCAGGACGTTCTCCTCCTCTCTTCGTTGATGCACCTTTCTGGACTCCAACGTTTTGTGGTTGTGGAATTTCATTGGCTACCTCGTGTGTTTCTCTCGGGTGTCGTCTCTGTGGCGCAATGAACATGTTGACTATTTGATTCCCGCAGTCGTGATCTCGAACATCAAAGCCAGGGCAGCAATGTCTAACGGCTTGAGGAGGACATTCTCGGCTCCGAGTTTGAGGAGTTCACAAAATTGATATGGTTCCGGGTTCCCGGTCATGAAGAAGAAACGAGCCTCCGAATCGAATTCCTGAATCGCCTGCATGGTGGAAGGTCCATCGCGTCCGGGCATGTTGACGTCGAGCAAGATGACGTCAATCTCTTGTTGGTGTACCCGATACACGTTGATGGCTTCGTCGCCATCCGTCGCCGTCCAAACTTGATACCCTTGCGCACCGAGTCCGCCTTGCAAAACGTCTCGAATTTCAGGCATGTCATCGACGACCAGGACGCTGGGTTGATGGAAGGTTGGGACGTTGTCGAGCATGATACCGGCTCCTTTCGTTCTCTTCGTTCGTGGACGAACCGCGGAGGCGTTCGAGGCCTTGGCGCAAACCGAATTGGCAAAGCCCCTGATGGCCCAGGAACGCAAAGAGAAACAGTTCTGGATGGTGGAACGGGAATCCGGTCTTAGGAATTAGACACCGCGAAAGATCATCACTGTGGAGAATGGTCAGACGCTGACCTTTTCTTCGTCCGATCGTCAGACAGAAGAATGTTGACAGATTGGATACATGGACAGGCTAACTCGGATGGGAAGCAAGTTCAAGGGAGAACTGACGAGAAGTTTGAAAAGGGTGCGGCAAATTTTTCTGGCAACTTCTTCGGTGGCACGGGGACGTGCCACCGAAAATGCGACAGTTGTTTATCCGTCCGCCCAAGCGAAGGACGACACTCAAGCAACGCACACCCGAATAGGGCAAGTATTTCTCCGACTCCCCCAAAAAAAAGGTCGCGGGCGGACCGCACCCAACAACGCATCGTCGTCAGACACGCTTAAAGCAATCCTCGTCTTTTCCTTGCTTCCAGGCTAGTACCATTCGACTGGCTCTCCGTCATTCCGCCGACCGAGTAGTTCGTATGTGATTGGGTCGATCGAGACCAGCAAAGCCGCGACGTGCCCATCGGCGAACGCAAACTGGACAACGTACGTGTGCAAACTCCCAAAGACCCACTCTTGGATCTTCGGGTCAGTCGTCAAGGGGTAGAAACGCCCAACGGGACGAGTGGAACAAGGGTGACTGCCTCCGTCACAAAGCGAGTAATCCCATCCTCCGCGCCCGTACACGTTGAACGGTACGTGTTTCTCCCCCATGAGCAATGTCGTACTCAATCCATCCGTAAATTCGACCAATCGAAACCCACACTCCAACTGGAACGCACCGGACATATTCGGTCAGGTCTCTTCGGAGTGTCGTGCCCGGACTTGTCGATGCAAACGGCGTAATCGCCGAGGGCTCCGGGAACGTGAATGTCCAGAGGGGACCAATCGCCCGAAATGCTCGCGGGTGGATCACCATAGGGCTCTCGTCGGGTGGGGCAGAAGTAGGTCTTGATGGCAGTCAACCGGGCGATGTCGCTCTGCTTGTAATAGGGCTCATCGAGGTTCCACTGTTCGAACAAGTTTTCTTGCTCGAGGTAGGGAAGGATGATCACAGCCCAAGTCGCGAATCCTGCTTTGATTGCGTCGGTGGCAATTGCTTATTGACGTGTTCGTAGTGAAGAATTGCCAAGCTGATCTGTTTGATGTTGTTCGCGCATTCGATCCGATGCCCCGATTCCCGAACTTTCTGGACGGCGGGGAGCAATAAACCCATCAACACCGCGATGATCGCGATGACAACGAGCAACTCGATCAACGTGAATGCCATTCGTTTTAGCATCAAGAATCCTCCGAAGTCAAAAAGCTGAGGGGAGCAAGTCGAGATGAGGTCCTCGACGGAGGTGTTAACCGTTGCAATTTCTCAACCACCTGGCGAGAAAGTGATGCTGGGCTGGCCGCGACGGATTTCAATTTTCGAAGCTGGGATCAAGAGTTGGACCGGCTCGCTCAAGCCGAACGCCGTCCCAGGCAATCGAAGACGCAGTGGCATCATCGCCGGCGAGGGCCGCTCGAAGATCAGAAGAACTTTGGCTGACTGCTTGGGGCCAAGTTTGGTCACCTTTTTGGGTACCGCATACGTCCAACCGCGGTGGAACTGCATTTGTCGGATGGGGAGTTGATCTGTCGAGTCCTTCAACTCGGGTCCGTCTTTTCCCGGCTTCCAACCAGAAAACTCCACACGCCTGCGAACGCCCGCATTCTTCACACGCAGTAAGACGTGGAGATAGTATTCCTTGGGAGTTTGTTTTTGCTTGTTCGCTCCCGTAAGTGTCACTCGCCCGATGTGGGCTTCAATAAGATTCACGCGAACGTCTTTGTATTGCCAGGCAGCTTCCTCAGCTTCGACCCAATCCGCCGGCTTCGGAAGACTCCCATCGTGAGGAATGGCGTGAACTTGTCTGTCGGTCATTTGTTGGATCGTTTCGGGACTCGGAGATCCGCCCGCACTCACGAGGCCAAACGCGACAACGAAGGCCCCAATATTCAACAATCCTCCCAGGATCGGAACGGCGAGTTTTTTCGGCGAGAACCAGCCACCAAGCCAGGCGAGCAAAAGCCCGATCACGCCAAACAGCACCGTACCGATTCGACCATACGGAACGAAAGTCACGCCGAACGCCAGCACCGCTGACCCGACCGAGCCAAGATAAAAATACGTTTCGAGTTCCCATTCGGACTTCTGCGGCCGGTTGAGCATCTCAGCGATGTGCGCGGGCGTCTCGTGGTTCGTCTCGGTTTCGGCTTTGCGAGTCAGTTCGTTCGTATCGGTGAGTTCGCCCATCGTTTCCCCGAGAGAACCCTCTTCGGAGAATGGCTCTTGTTGCATTTCTTCTGGCGACGCTTTCGCACGCCCCTTTTTGGATCGCTTCTTTGATTTCTTCTTTCGTCGCGAGGCGGTCGGCGGAGCAGTCCCGACCCATTCCGGAAGGCCAAGGGCCACCGGTTCGTTCGGCACAGCTTCCGATTCGGCTTGCTTTCTTTCGCGAACAGCGACGGGGTCGTAAATCAGGTCCGAGGCGTTGATCGGAAACGACTTTGCACATTGCGGACAGATGATCGTTTGACCGACTGCCTCTTCGTAGACTTGAATCTTCAGCTCTTTACAACTGGGACAGAGAGCGAACAGGGGCATGCGGGCAGTCCTTGCAAGAATTGGTTCCGGCGGATGGGAAAGGGGGAAGAGCCAGAAGAAGCGATAGGCTTACCTTACTGGCGTCGATCAAGGATCGCAATGAAAAACTCGGGACATCCCATCATGAATCCGGGATAATGATTCCAGGACAGCACTACCGAATCGCAGGGACGAAGCGCGGAGTTGCTTGACTCAACAGACGTGCTTTTCCTCGCGGGCCACCATTTCGAGAACACGCGACATGTCGGAAATCATCATCGTAGGCGGCGGAATTTCGGGACTCTCGCTCGCGTTCCGATTGCAGCAGTTGCAGCCCGAAGCCAAGATTACCGTCCTCGAGAAAGAGTCGACTCTCGGCGGAACCATCCGCACGGACGAGCGAGACGGGTTTCGGGTCGAGGCGGGGCCGAATGGTTTTCTCGACTCCAAACCAACGACCCTGGAGCTTTGTGAGGACCTCGGGATTGCCGACCGACTCATCGCGGGAAGTCCAGCTGCGGCGACGAATCGCTATTTGTTTCTCGGCGATGGCAAGTTGCGTAAGTTGCCCACCGGGTTTGGATCGTTCCTACGGAGTGGGTTGTTGAGTTGGCGTGGAAAATTGTCACTCATGATGGAGCGGTTTCGTCGTCCGGCGATGGAACTCACCGACGAGTCCATCGACTCGTTCACTCGTCGGCGGGCTGGAGACGAAGCCGCAGACCTTTTGGCCGACGCGATGGTCACTGGCATCTACGCCGGTGACCCGTCGCTGTTGAGCGTGCATGCGTCATTCCCAAGGTTGGCTTCGCTCGAAAAAGAACACGGGAGCGTATTGAAGGGAATGGGCAAAGCCGCCAAGGAGCGAAAGAAAGAAGCGAAAGCTCGCGGCGAAACTCCCGGTCGGGCCAATTTGCTTTCGTTTCAAGAAGGGCTGACGTTGCTCATCGAGACCCTGCGTGAACGCCTAAACGCGGGGCCGGAAAAAGGAGTTCTCGTCAAGAGCATCCGGCATCAGGATGTGGAATCTGCTCCTCGCTGGAAGGTGGAAGCGACGGACGGGCGGACGTGGGAAAGTGATGTGGTCGTGTTGACGTGTCCTGCTCATAAGCAAGCCGAGATCGTTGCCGACCTCGACGGGGACTTGGCCGAAGAGATTCGCGGCATTCCCTATAATCGTGTCGTGGTCGTGGGGATGGGTTACCGTAAGGCCGATGTGCCCATTTCCGTCGATGGTTTCGGATACATCGCGCCGCAACGATTGCAGCGGGACTTGTTAGGAGTGCAATGGTGCTCCTCGATTTACCCGGACCGGTCTCCACAAGACTCGATTTTGCTCCGAGCGATGGCGGGAGGTTGGCACCGAGGAGATATCGTAGATTGGGACGACGAGCGGTTAATCCTGGCCGTCCGAGAAGAGTTGCGGCAGGCCATGCAGGTTACCGCTGCCCCGATCTTCACGCACATCGTTCGATGGCAAAAGGCTATCCCGCAGTATCATCTTGGACACTTGAATCGTGTCGAAACGATTAACAAGAAGGTCGCGAATCATCCAGGTTTGTTCGTGAGCGGGAACGCTTATCACGGTGTGGCTCTGAACGATTGTACCGAGCAAGGGCAGGTTGTTGCGGAGAAAGTTTCCGAGTATCTGGGCAAAGAAGAACACGGAGTTGGGACATAGAGAATCGGCTTCCAGCCGACATGACTTTCAACCTGCCCGTATCGTTTCTTCCAGTTCGTCGAGAAACTTCTCCACGTTCCCCTTATTCTTTCCCCAGTCAATCCACTGCGTGGGCATGGCGCAACGACTCGTGACGCGCAGTTCTCCCCTGCCGAGAAACTCGATGGTGATTCGCTCCCCCCACGAGAAAAAACTCACGGGGACAGAAGCCACAATCTCGTCTCGAGAAGTTTTTTTGATTCGCCAGTTCAAGTAGTCGAGAGTGTCCTGAACGAATTCCCAAAGGTCACGCTCCCGCAGGTCGGTCGCGTACTCCTCTGTGTGGTAAGCAGGGAATCCAATAGCCATGGTTCTCCTCCGAATCTTCGACGCAAAAAACAACCACAGATAACACGGTCTGACGAATTTGTTCTATCCGTGGTGTCTATGATTGGCTTTACTCTTGCCCCTGCCGTTCTCGATGTCGGCTACCGCCTCACGCACAACCATAGGTCAACACCGCTTGCATCTGTTCGAGCGTGACCTTTCCACTGGGATAAAGTATCCTTGCGAGCCGTGTCAAGTTTCGAATCTGCCGTCCATTGAGTTTCGTCTCGGCGAGTTGTTCTATCGTACCGTCGGAGATTTCGAGTTCGGCCGAGGCGAACATGGTCTTCCAGATGACGGTGCGAGCGTTCTTGTCCAGGTCCGGATATTCGAGCTTGAGCATCACGCGACTCAACACGGCGTGGTCGAGGACGTCAACGCGGTTCGTCGTCAAGAACAAAATGCCCTGGTAGTAATCGAGTAACCGCAGGAAGCTCCCGACGATGGCCGAGCGTTCCAAATCTTCACCCCGTTGAGTCAGGAAGATTTCGCACTCGTCGAATTGCAACACAGCGTTCCATCTGGCGACGCGGGTGAACACGCGGTTCAAGTTTTCTTCGACCTGGGCGACGTTCGTCCCGAGTTCGCCGAGTTCCAGGACGTATAACGGACGTTGTGTCTGTTCGGCGTAGACCTCGGCCGTCAAAGTCTTCCCGACGCCCGGATTCCCCGCGGCCAGAATGACGACCCCGCCGTGCTTGCCTTTGATCAAGTCCCCGAAGAGTCCCTCGATGGGTGTATTGAATACCCGCGTGAGGATCGTCAACATCTCTTCGGGCAAGTGCAGCTTGCCCATGGCGTCCTCGTCGAATTCGTAAGGGGCGACGTCGTCGACGTCGGCGTAGACGTACGACTTGGTGTCGAGGCTAAACACGCGAACGAAAGGAAGTCGGCTCACGCCTTCGCGGCTCTGGCCATACGGCGAATAATAGCTGCGATTCTCCTCGGAGATTTCGAGTTCGGGCTCGACGATCGCCTTGCGTGGCATTTCGGGAGTGCCGAGGGCGCGCGATTCGAAGCGCGACCACCAAGCAATCGCCGACGTCATGATCACTGGTCCGGACACCAACACGAGCTTGCCGCCTTCGCGAGCCTGTCGTTCGGACCGGAGCAACTTCAAGTTGAAGTCTCCGGCGGTCATCTGTAGCCGTCGGAATCCGAAGTGGTTCAAGATTTCGCCGACCGTTCGGTCTTGTTTACGTCCGTCCTCGTCGAGAAACAAGTCGGGGAACACATACCGGGAAATGTTGTATTGGAACTCGCAGAGAGAAATCGTCCCGTAGAGCAAGACGCCCTTGCTCATGTGGTCTTCGTCCTGGAAGAACTGAATGTTCATGATGACCGGATACCACCGCCCATTCAAAAACATCTCACAGTTCGGTGACTTCGACCCGACCATTGTGAACGCCGAGCCAAACTCGACAGGGTTGGAGACGAGGGTGTTGTAGATCTTGTCGTGGTCGACGTTCGTACGGCTCATTCCGTGCAGTTGCATCGAAACGACGGCTCGCTGGTTGGGAGACAACCGTGAGTCGTCGAGGAGCGCCTTCAAGAAAGGGATCGGATAGTCGGCCACGTTGGCAGAGATTCCGTTCTTTCCTGCGTTCTCAAGTAGGTCATCGAGCGTGGCCCTTTCGTCCGACGTCAAGGTGCTGCGATCACGAGCTTTGATGAAAATATCTTTTCCGATTCGGAGCTTTGCCATGCTCTGTCTCCCCACCTGTCAGGCTTTTGATTGTCTCGGTTGTACAATCAATATATACAAAGAACGGACTGTCTCTTTACTAAAAAGGTTCGTTTCGCCAGTCGTTCGATTTACGTATCATACGGATTGTAAGAATTCGATTTGTCGTTTCCATGTTGGCAGATTGTCGGAAGGTGCCCTCTCGTTTTGGGATTTTTTACCAACCCGAAGCGCGAGCGAGGACCAAGAGCGAAGCGGGAAACACGGCTTCAGGCCAATCCAAACCAATCAGAAACAACGCCTGAAGCGATTTTCCCGCTTCGCTCTTGGTCCTCGCTCGCGCTTCGGGTTGGTGTAAGAGTTCCTCGCTCGCGCTTCGGGTTGGTGAAAGACACCAACCCGAGCAAGGGGTTGGCTTTTAGGCAACACAACGAATAATAGAAATGGAGTACTCTGGAGTCCGTCATTCCTTGGCTGGTTGCCCAGAATCGCCGACTTCCGATTGACAACCGTTTCGAATGCGGTTATCCATCTTGTAGAGCTTCTCTGTTTTGAGGCACCCGCATGATTCGTTTTTTGGTACTTCTGGTCACTTCCGCTTGGTTGCTCCTGCCACCGGGGATGTGCCTGTGCCATGTTCACGAAGCGAGCGTGCCAGAAGTCCAGAAAAGCATACCTCAGAATTCTGGACAGAACGATCTGGCCTCCACATCGGACAACGACGCCCCAGAACACGACCACCACGAAGACGACCACGTTCCGAGCTGTCCATCCCAAAAACATTGGGCCGGGCAATGCGTTTCTCCCGAGATAGTCTCTGGCGATTATCCTCCCGTCTTCGTTCTTTGGTTGGGCGAGAGGCCCATCCAACAAATAACGTCTTGCCTTTCTCATCTGCAGTTCCACGATTGGAACATCCCACCTCCCGCACAACCCATTTACATCACTACTCGTAAACTCGTCCTTTAGCGAAACCCGGTCCTCGCGCTTTTCCCAGCGTCAGTGGCACTGTGGGCCTCGCTGCGCCTGTCCCACCCTCTACAGTCCCTTCCGATTCTTCCGACAACATCGCGTGAGAAATCCGCAGGCTGTCGTTTCCTCTTCCACAAGGCTGATGAGATATATGAAAATCCAGACCTTTATCATACCGGTCATCCTCCTTGGTCTCGTCGCGGCTGGGTCAGTGGGTGCTTTCGCGACGCGAGACCGATGGTACCCAATCGTGTTTCCAACAAAGCAAGTGGCAGAAGAAGACCACGACGAAAATCACGATCACGAAGGAGAAGCTGATCATCTCGACCTGACGCCACAAGCCCAAGCGAGTATGGGGCTCGAACTCCAACCACTGCCCGTGCCCGGAACGTTCACGACACACGTGAGGATTCCCGCCATCATCGTGCCCAAGGCCGGCGAATCACATGTTGGGGTGACGACCTACATGACAGGTGTGGTGACGAATATTCATGCGCTGCCGGGCGAAATGGTCCAGGGTGGTGACTTAATTATCGATCTCCATCTGCACACACACGACCTCCAACAAGAGCAAGTCAAGCTCTACAAGGCCTTGAAGGACATCCAGATCAACAAGGAGCGACGCGACATCCTCAAGCCCATCACGTCGATAGGGGCAAGCCCGCAGAAGCGCATGTTGGAGCTGAAATTCGAAAAACGACGAATGGAGGCAGAAGCCCACGCCCTCAAGGCGGGCTTGGAAATCCACGGTTTTCGCAAGCACCACCTCGAACAAATTGCCAAGGGGAAATTCCTCACCGACTGGAAAATCCATGCGCCGAAAAAGGGAACGAATAATTCGTACAGCATACACACGCACAGTCACGAAGGGCAAGACACCGAGCATGCCAAAGGGACCGCGT
>CAYYUU010000177.1:0-10017 GCA_964474955.1 uncultured Alcaligenaceae bacterium
GCTCATCCCGATACCGCTCCTATCTCGCGGATTCTTACCCTGCTGACTCAAACAACCTGTGAAAATGATACGCATCATTCTCGGGTTGTACTGCTTACATCGATTGTAACCCTGAATATGTGATGATAGGAGTCCAAATAGCGATGGTCAATCCGCGTTTTCGAGTTGTCAAGTGAAGGTAAAATAGTGAAGATGTATAAAAAGCAAGGAAAACACTCGATTTCTCAACCGCTACGAGCCCGTTCACTTGAGGAGCGAAGCGAATGAAACTAACCATAACCACATTGCTCGCTGTGACGGGCATCCTGGTTGGGACCAACACGGCATCCGCACAAGTCTCGATTCGTGCACCGTTCGTCCGTGTAAACGTTGGTCCTCCAGGCATCGGCGGAGTCGACGTCAAGGCTCCCTTCGTTCGAGTCCGGGTGCCTTCGCGTCCGGTGTACTACTCCGGTACGACCGACGTGCACCAACCACCCGTCGTGGTCCAACGACAGCCGGTTGTCATTCAACAACCTCGCGTCGTTCAACAACCACCTGTTATTCAACAACCACCTGTTGTTCAACAACCTCCCGTCGTAGTCGAACCTCCTCCAAATGTGATCGTTCCGCCGCGGCCGCAGAAATTCGTAGTTCCGGGCGCTATCACGCATTACCAACTTGCTCGCCTCATTCGCCCTTGTGGCGGTGAGTACAACGTCACGTTGATTCACTCCAAGCGAGGCCGACCGGTCCGCGTTTGCTTCCGCCTTCCTCCCGGAAATCCTCGCGTGAATGTTGGACGACATTACATTGAGTTTGACTACGGTCGCTGCGAAGTCGAAATTCGATTCCGTTGCTTTGGTCGCGTGACGGTCGATTACGACGACTAGCCCGTGGAATGCGGCGAATTGTGAGCCAGTTGTACTCCGGAGTCGCGGTCAGGGCAATTAAGAGTCGCGTTTGGCAAAGTTGCTTTCGCTACGCGGAAGTCGACACTCCCAACACACGACTCCTATTTCTCCGCCCCATGGCTTCAAGCTATCAACCCTCTCCCTGGCCATTGCGGGCATACGTCGGCCAATTCGGAGTGTAGCCTTCGACCTTGTTGCCCCCATTGGAGCCAATCGGTTCGCGTGCCTCTTGCGAACAGTTCCCAAAATGGATCCGGATTGCACGCTTCGATGATCTCGTATAACTCGTCGGGCTTTCGGGAATGTTCGCGTTTGCGAGTCTTGAAGATATTGACTTGCCGTCGGCTCGGATCGAGTGTCCCCAAGGATCCCCTTCCCGGAATCCAAAGATGACGAGTTCAGTCGTGTTCCGGAAATCAAATCTGACTCCACGTGCATCGGGTCCCATCTTTTCGAATTTTGTGCCAGACCAGATTTGTCTTGTACGAAAATCCCCATGCGTGGAGTACTCCGGGTCCTTCGGCCACAAGGGCGTTAGGCACCCACAGGTAGAGATGGCTTTTCTCGGCGGTAATCGATGAGACAGGAAGTTGTTTGATTTGGTCGAGCGTCATTGTCTCGTACCGATTCCAGCGCCGTTTTTACTTCTTCCTGTTTCGGTCGGCGACCCGGTCCATCAAGTCCAACAACGGGGCGTCGAGATTCTCCCCCACCGTCACACGGTCGCCGAATTCAAGGTGTTGATCTTGTTTGGTGGTGTATTTGGGCCATTTTGGTTCGACGGCCGGTTTCTTTCCATTGCCATTCGGGTTGCCGTGGCGTGCGAACTTGACCCAGCGCCTGTGCATTTGTTTGGAAATCAAATGGTCGTTCTCGCTTTGTCGAAAACGATTCGTGCAGAACACGTAACCGATTTCCAATGCGTGAAAGACTCCTTCGCGAAGGGACTTCGGCGACTTCGGATCTCGCGAAAAATGATACAACCAGGACGGCTCGCCTGCCTTCTTCATGTACCGCACCAGCCTTCGTGCGGGGGCACGAAAGATCATCATTGTCACGATCTTGTGGACGGCATCCGGGACGTCCTTACTGTCCTTGGCCGAAAACAGTTTGCTCGCCTTGCTCGCCTCCGGACCGAAAAGTTGGTGGAGTGCAAACTGGTAGGCCAGCCAGCTCTTGATCGGTGTGTGACGGCTGACCACAGAACCATCGTCCAAGTTACTTCCGGCGATCAATGGCATATCGTGCATCCGACCGGCGGCCCAAACGTCGCTCGGGTCTTCGGGAAGAACGGCTCCATCAACGACGGGGCCGAGGCTGAAAACTCCCGGGACCGGAGGACCACCACTGACGACCATGGGGACCGAAAAGAGTTTGTCGACCGACAATTTGCGAAGGGCAATCAGGTCTTTGGCGTCGGACCCCTCGACTCCTAGTTTCTTGGCGTACGCGAGCCCGTTCTCATGGCCGGAAGACATGCCGTTGGCCTGCTTTTTGAGCGAACGGGTGAATTCCCCAAAATATCCGGATTGGGCAATCGCCTGTTGAAAAAGCCCCTTGGCCAGCGGACTCGTCATGAGGTATGTGATGTTGGCCGCTCCGGCAGACTCGCCGAAGATTGTGACGTGTTTCTTGTCTCCGCCGAATTTGTGGATGTTCTTCTGGACCCATTTGAGGGACGCGATAATGTCTTGGAGTCCGTAGTTGCCGCTGGCCGCCCGGCCATCGAGGTTTTTGGCTTCGGCAGTGAGTGCGGGATGGGTGAAGTAGCCGAACGGTCCGAGTCGGTATTGCACCGTAACGAGAACGATGCCGGATGCCGCAAAATGTTTTCCGTTGAAAAGCGGATCTTCCGTTCCGCCAATCAAGTTGCCTCCGCCGTGAACCCACACCATCACCGGCAACTTCTTCTCGGGGCAGTGGGCGGGAGTCCAGACGTTCAGATAGAGACAGTCTTCTGACTGATTCTTGAATTCGTGTCCGTAGATGAACCCCGGTGGTTGCGGACAAGCCGGAGGTAACTTGTTACATTCTCGAATTCCACGCCAGGTTTTGACCGGCTGAGGTGGTCGCCAACGAAGCTCGCCGACGGGTGGGGCGGCGAACGGGATCCCAAGATACGCGTTGACCTGTTTGCCGTCGATGGCTCGCGAGACTCCGCGAATCCGACCACCTTCAACTTTGACGATGGGGGCGTCGGCCAACGCAACAACGGGAAGGACAAGCAAGAACAATAGTGCGATCGTAGGACAGGTTTGTAACCCGTCCAAAAAACCATGGGACAGGTTTGTAACCTGTCCTCCGAAAGAAAAAAAACACCTTCGACTCGACATCATCTCCCTCATTCCTTACTTCCTTGCACGCTCGGCGACGGCGTCGATCAGGTCAACACGTCCTTGATCCAACCAAGCACTCCGCCGGAGGACACTTTCAAGGGCTCTGGCCCCAACGTCACGAGTGTGAAGTTCTTGGCCGGATATTTTTTCGCGTACGCCACGATGGAATCAGGAGTCAGAGCGTCGATGGCCGACTGGATTTCTTCGAGCGTTCGGACGCGGCCCAAGTAATACCAATCGGCGGCCAAAGCTCCGGCCCGCGCGGCGGTCGATTCTTCTTGCATGATCAAGGCCGACTTCACCCCAGCCTTGACGCGTTCGACCTCGTCTTGTTCGACGCCCTTTTGGAGTCGCTGCAATTCTTTGAGCGTCACATCGAGGGTTTCTTGGGCTCGGTCGTTCGTCGTCCCCGCGTAACACAGTATCGCGCCTACTTCCTTGAACGTTTGGTACGAAGCCGAGACGGCGTAACACAACCCTCGCTTTTCGCGGACCTCTGTAAAGAGACGTCCACTCATCCCACCGCTCAAGACTTGAACCGCACCATGGGCGTTGTAGTAGTCTTCGTGCCCGAACGGAATGCTCGGGTAGGCGATGGCGATTTGGGTCTGGGTCGTTTCCTTCTCAATGTGACCGACGCCACCACTGGGTTCGCGACGAGACACGTCCGTCAACTCGACTGCGTTCCAATCGCCGAACAACTTTCCGACAAGGTCTACCAGCGGTTGCCACTCGACGTTTCCGGTCACGGACAAAATCGCGCCACGCGGTTGGAAATGTTTTTCGTAATGTTCCCGAACGATTTGGGGAGTTAGTATGTTGATCGTTTCGACGATTCCTCGACGGTCGCGTCCCAACGGATGCGGATAGTGCCGTTTGCGAAGTTCGATAAATACTTTCTGGCGTGGGTCGTCCTCGATCGACTGAATTTCTTGCAGGGCCAAGGCCTTGACCGCCCCAAGTTCTTCGGGCGGAAGTTTCGGTCGCCGGAGGATGTCGGCATAGAGTTCCAGGGCTTGCGGGAGACTTGCGGCCAACGTCGCTCCCCAGAACCGCATGTGGAACGCGCCGACACTTTCGCTTCGATCCAAACCGAGATCATCGAGAGCCTGAATCAACGCGCGGTTGTCCCGGTCGCCAGCCCCGCGAGTGATCCAATCCGACAGGACCGAGGCCATCCCCAGATATTCGGGGGGATCGTACACATAACCAGAAGGCACGAGGAAGTTTATCGCTGCCGACCGAACATGCGGCATCCGTTCGGCCAGGAGTGTCAGTCCGTTGTCAAATGTATGATGATAGATTTCTTGAGGCACGGGGGCCGTTGCTCCTTCACGTAGATTGGTAGATCAAGATCGCAAATCCGCAAAGATTCTGTGCTTTCCGGAAAGGTGTGGGACGTCCTAAGCGTAAGGAATCGGGAATGGAACGACCACAAAAACAAACGTCTGGTTTTGGTTTGGGAAAAGTAGTAGGCACACTCGGAACGTAAAATTTATTGCTGTCGGATTTTTGGTTTTAGTTTTGTTCGTAGAACAGGCTTCCTGCCTGTTCGGGATGTTTTGGACCAGGCTGGAAGCCTGCTCTCCGAACAAAACTAAAACCCGGCAATCTTTTCTTTCGCGTTCCCCGTGTGCCTTAACGTTTCTCACCACCCGCTGACGACAATCTCCCTGGCCTTCTCGCTGAGCGGATGCGTTTGCGTATCCACGGCTTTGTAGATTGTTTTCCGACATCGGAATCCCAGTCGCCGATACATCCTCAACGCTCCCTCGTTCTGGGCCGTCACTTCCAAACAAGAACGATTCAGTCCGACTCGCTGGAAGCCTTCGAGGGCCTTGAGCAACAAGGCCGACCCGAGTCCGAGTCCTCGATACATGGGCGTCACACCGAGGTTCTGGATTCCGCCCGCTTTCGTCCGGTCCGTTAACCCTTGGACTGTTCCGCAGTAGTCCAAACCGGTTCGAATCATCCAAGTCGCCTCGGGATGAAACCCGGCCCGAATCGTGATGTCCCGCATGAGTTGTTGACAGCCTTTCAAGGTGCCAAGGTTCGGGAACACTGAGGCATCGATTTCGTCTCGAAAACTCGTGTACTTTACTTCCGCATGCTGAGACAACAAATCGGGCGTCCACGCAACCCACTCAAATCCCTTCGGCAATTCGGGCACCGGTGGGGCTTCGTCGAGGTCGATTTCCATCCGGAATCGTTTGAAGTAAACAATATGGCTGGCCAGACCCTGCGACAGCATGAGTTGGATCCTCTGGGAGCAAAACTTGCTTGCTCAAAAGTCGGGAACCGAGGCAATCAACAACTTGCGATGGTCCTCGCTTGCCAGCCTGTCGGGAAATGGTGGTGGGCAAGAACTCGTTGTTGCACGCCGACGAACTAAAACACGGGCGAAAAGAAACCACTAACAATCATAGATGTTAGCAGTCCGTCGCATGAGGGTCAAACTGGCAATCTTGCTTGCTTGCCTGGCCGCGGAAACAAATTCAAGTAGCTATATTTGCGGCGGTCGTCGGAAAAATTTGGGCGGAGCGTGGACCACTTCACATTCTCCTTTTTGTGGTCTGAAGTATCCTGCGTATTCGTCGAAATGGGCGTATTGTTCTGCCCGGAGTTTCGCCGCGGAGCGAGACTCATTTCGAAGGCACCGATGTCATTCCTTTCGATTGTCCGAGAGTTATCCTGTTGGAGGTTTACGCATGAGCACAGAACCTGTCGGTAGGCCGATGACGGCGAATTCGCCAAGCCCCACTTCGGGATCGTCCCCGGAGACAATTCCAGAAGCAGAGTATGCTCCCACGCCAGAAAACGAAGGCCGAGAGAAGGCTCGTCGCACCAATACATCGAAGGCGGTGCACGTGACGTTACTCACCTTGAGCATCCTCTTTTTTCTGAGCGGCTTGTTCATGTGGGGAATGGTCGTGTGGCCGCTCTTCACCAAACCAGAACCATTAGACGTCAAGGGCAATGGACCGGGAAAACGAGATAGACCACAATTTGACCCCGACGAATTTGCACCCGTGACGGTGATTCCCAAACCCTTTCGGCCCATCAGTACTTCAGGGTTTACTGTCAAATCCGTCGACGAGGCCGACGAGACGTTGAGGCCGAATGAATTAGTCTTGGGCGTGCAAGTAGGGAAGGAGGCTCGGGCGTACCCCATCAACATGCTCACTGGGCCTTCTCGCGAAATCCTCAACGACGAGTTGGGGGGCCGCGCGATCGCGGCGACGTGGTGACACCTCTGTCATAACGGCATAGTTTATGCCCGAAAAGTCAAAGACAAGACGCTGACGTTTCAAGTATCGGGGAAGTTGTGGGGCGACTCGCTCGTCATGCGAGACGTGGAAACGCAGTCGGAGTGGAGTCACATTTTGGGTGAGGCCAAGGGAGGAAGACTCAAAGGAACCCAGTTGGAGCAGATTCCCTCGGTCATGACGGACTGGAAAACGTGGAAGGAACAACACCCCAAAGGCACAGTGGCCCTGATGTCGCGAACTGCCCAGGAATTCTCCCGAGAGATGTTGCACCATCCGGAGCCGTTCGTGCTTGGGATCGTTTGGAAAGGCACGCCGTATGCCTGGAAGTTCCAGTCACTCGCCAAGACGCCCGTTTGGCAGACGAAAGTGGGCGACACACCTGCCGTCCTCTTTTTCGACAAGGAAAGCGGCACTGCCCGACTCTACGAGCGGCGCACAACTCGGGGCAAGAAAGACCCCCTGACGTTTACGCGTAAGGGGGGAAGGATTATCGACATCAGGACGAGTAGCGCCTGGGATGTCGCCACCGGAAGGGCCGTCGCGGGGCCATCGGAAGGAGCTACTTTAATGCCCTTGCCCGCCATCGTTTCGTTCCGCCATACGTGGGAGAACTTTCACCCCGAGACGAAATGGGACGAGAAGTGAGTTCCTCGATTGTCTCTTGGGTCCGGAACCAAAACGGAGGACCCAACGCCAGCTGCCGCACAACTGCGGATAAGGATTTCAAACCGTACCCAAGGCAATCGTCCACCGCTCTCCGTTGCTGTGTTGGTAGCCGTTGCCTGTCCAAGTTGCCTCCGGCAGCAGCGGCAGAGATTGAAGTTTTTGTTTTGGGCCTGTTGGTCTTCGCGTGCTGGAGCGTCCTTATCGGGGAGACAAAAGCAATTCTGAATCGCCAACCACACTGGTTTCACTTTCGGAGATTCCCCCATGCGCAGAAAGCCAGTGACCCCCGAGGTCACAGGAATCAAGACTGCTGCGCCTACACATGGTGCAGGACGTCGCTCCGGAGCAACCACTCATGCGGAATCCGACACGAAGTCGGCAAACGCGACTCGGGAGGAGGTCCGTGGAGAGGACGCCCTCCGTCGCCTGGAAAAAGTAAAGTCGGCGCTGATGACGCTCCTTCCCGTGAACGTTCTCTTTTTCCTGAGTGGATTGTTTGTCTGGGGGATGGTGTTGTGGCCGGTTCTCGTGCAAGGACCGAAAGGACCAATAGGGCCACAACGACCGGGGATTGATCCTGCCAAACCTGCCGGAGCGCAAAAGCCTGGGTTTGACCGCGACAACTTCGAACCAATAACTGTGCTTCCTAAACCCATTCGGCCAATCAATCCGTTTGATTTTACGATCAAATCGGTGCACGAAGCCAACGCCGTCGTGGCTCCGGAGAACCTCGTGCTCGGCGTGAAAGTGGGCACAGAGGCCAGAGCATATCCGCTCAACATGCTCGCAGGACCAGATCGCGAAATTTTCAACGACGAACTGGGAGGACGCGCGATCGCGGCGACGTGGTGCCACCTCAGTCACAATGCCGTCGTTTATTGCAGAAAAGTCAACGGGCAAACGCTCACGTTCCAGGCATCCGGGAAACTGTGGGGCGAGTCGCTGGTCATGCGAGACCAGCAGACGAAGTCGGAATGGAGTCACATCCTTGGCCAAGGCATGACCGGACCACTCAAAGGAACTCGACTCGAACGGATTCCGTCCGTGGTGACGGATTGGGAAACGTGGAGCCAACTGCATCCGCACGGCACCGTCGCCACCGTACCGCCAAGATTGAAGGGGCTCGATTTCTCCCGGGAAATGATTCAGATGCCAGAGCAATTTGTTCTGGGAATCGTTTGGAAGGGAAGACCGTACGCCTGGGGATTTTGGGAACTCTTCCACATGCCTCTTTGGAACACGCAACTCGAAGAGACTCAAGTGGTCGTCTTTTTCGACCGGCAGAGCGGCACCGCCCGACTCTTTGAGCGCCGCACGATCCAAGACAAGATGGAGGTCCTTGAGTTTTCGCGAGACGGCAAGAAAATCATTGACATCGCCACAAAGAGTGAGTGGGAGTTTCCGACGGGAAAGGCTGTGCGAGGGCCATTGAGCGGCGAGACCTTAATTCCTCTGCCTGCCACTGTCTCGTTCCGCCACACGTGGGAGCGTTTCTACCCCGATTCAAAGTGGGAACCTCGGTAACTCCTGAATCTTTCCGGAACCGCGAACCAGAAACGAACAATCCCGCCGGAGTGACATCTCTCCGGCGGGATTGTTTTCTTGCGCGTCCGCAGTCGGCTATCGTAAATTTTGATCTTGCAAAAATCCCCGAATCCAGTCTCTGTCCTCGTCTTCAATTTTGGTCATCGGTTCGCTCCGATAATCGACCGCGTCGCCAAAATCACCCTGGTCGTAACATCGAGAGAAGGTCGCTTGCAAATCCAACACGGTGTCGCGGTCGTCGGACGCCAGGGGCAAGCGGAAACGAGGCAAACGCTTCTGGAGCGTGGAAGTGTAGATCTCGTGGCGTTCGGGTTGCGTCGCGCGAGTGACGGTAACGGCATAGTCCCATTCGGGCAAGTCGTCGCGGGTATACTCGAGCATTGGGTCGCCCTGGAGCACCAAATCGATTTCGACGATGTTGCTCCGGACGGATCGAACCTCGTCTCGTTTGGCGAGATAGGCCTGGCGTCCTTCGGGGGTCGTCTTGTTCGTCGGACTGACGACCTCGATCAGGGTGATTAAACGACCGTCACCTCGTTGCCGAATTTCGATGTATTCTTCCTCGTGGTTTTCGCGGACGACGGAGGTAAACAAGGCCTGTTCGGTAGTGTACCGACGTTGCCCAACGCGTGCGCGATAACGGTCCACGAGTCCGGGAAGCACCGTTTGATACAAGCAGCTGATCAAATGGTGCTGAAAGGAAGGCCAAAGTTTTTCGTTCTCCAGAAAGGGATCCATTCCAGGAAATGGACTTGCCATGTGGTGTCTCTCCCGCAGTGTGTTGTTGTCTCGTTCTTTGGCCTTGGCCCCGTCTCCTCCCGCCTTGGGTTGAGGAGCGGTCACTTTCCTTGCCTGGTCTTCGTTGTCTTCGGTGCCTTGATCAAGCGTGGGTGTGGCTGGGTTCGTTGTGCGTTTTCTCCGAGGCTGCGAAGGAGTCAGTTTGGATTTTAGGATGTGGTTGGGAAGCCGTCATTCGCGAAATGGGAGGCGAGCGTTGTTCCTCCGACGCCCAAGAATTCCCTACGATATCCTGTCTTGAGACGGTCCAAAACGTCTAGCCCAAATCTTGGATGCCCGGATCACAATCGGACTCGGAGTTCTCCCAAGGCCGTTCCACCAATATAGCTCGTTGGAACGCCCCAAATTGCCACAAGCCCGGCTTTCGATCGCACCTCGGAAGGAATTTGTTGGGTTCCGAATTTGGAAGTGTGCCCAAACGAAGCCCCCACGATTCGATACTCACCGAATGAATCGTCGAATCCACTGTAAGCGTAATAGCCAGACAAGGGGTGCTTCTTCAAGGGAGGT
>CAYYUU010000178.1:0-10005 GCA_964474955.1 uncultured Alcaligenaceae bacterium
CGAAAAAGAAAGGCGAAGACGAGGACGAAGACAAGACAGAAGTGAAGGTCGAGGGCGTCGATGCCAACAAGCAGGCCCTTGATCTCCATGACCAAGTCCTCAAAGACGAAGGTTGGAGCTTTATCACGGTGACACACACGGAGAAAAGCCTCCGCTTCACTACGACCGTGACGAAACTCCCCCCGATCGTTTCGGGGATCATCAACTGGTCGATCGAATCTCAACTCCAGTCGTACCTGGATCGGCAGAAAAAACGTTTCAAGGGAGTGAAGAAGGCAGGGTAGCTCTTTCTTCGAGGAGCACAGATACACACATGTTGTGTTGAAAAGAGTTGCTTTTCGATTCGCGAAAAGCAACTCTCCAACCCCATTGAATCCACAACGAGATTCCTCGTTTACTTCTTCTTCGGGGTCGCTCGAATCTCTGTAATTCGTGTGACGTTGTCTTTCGTCTGGAGCGAAAACCGCACCGCCATTCCGGACTTGTAATCATCGATCGAACATTTCTTTTTGCCCAGGTAGAACTTGCAGTTCTCATCAATCGAAACGGGTTTGAGTTCTAACGAAGTTCCTTTCAGAACGACCGTTGCCGTGTTCTCCTTCCTGTCGATTTTCTTGAGCGTCCCGACCAACTGGGTTGCCGATACGATTTGGAGTTTCTTGATCTTGGTGACCGCTTCGGCACGGTCAAATTCTGCCTGGGCCAACCTTACTTGCGACGTGTATTGGAGTTGCTCGATTTGTCCGCGAAGCCTCGCAATGGTTTTCTGAAATTCGCGGTGTTTCTCGTTTTCTTTTTCTTTCTTTGTTCTTCGGCGGTATCTGATGATTCCATATGGTTGTTCGGATGTAAATTCGGTTGGCCGTTTCGTACCGGTGGGCCCTCCGCAAATGACCAACTGACCATCGACGAACTTATAGATTCCAACCAAGTGGAATTTCCCCTGCAGCTTCATATCGATCCGCTTCGGCTGTTGCTTTGGGGCCAGTTGAAATGTCCCTTCAACCGTTATCTTCCTGAAGCGATTAATCACTTTGTTTCCCTGAAACGTCAAAGACTTGTGATCGGAATTTGCAACTTTCGTTTTGGCTCCCAGAAATATGTGGGAAACGACGACCCACGTACCCTGGATTTTCTCCAGATCGGTTTTGGGCTTGCCGACCTTCTTGTCGTCCTTGGGAACAGCTTTCTCGTCGTCTTGGCGAATGGCTTTCTTCGCTTTACCCGCTGCTGCAGTTTTTGGAACCGAAGCCGTCGACTGCGAATACCATACGAACCCACCGACCGCGAGCGAACAGAGAACAACGGCGAGAATCGACAATCGTTTTGTGATGTGACCATACATTTCGTCGATCACTCCTTTTGTCAGTAATGCCGTCGTAGACGTGATAAACTCATTCGCAACGGCAGCTTTCATGTTCGAGATGGAGGCACGAACGACGTTCGCGATCACCTGCTTCGATAGACTCTCCGAACAACTCAACGTCGTGGCGAGCCCGGCCAGAGACAGACTCACGCCGCGCTCTGTCAGTCGGCCTCGTAACAGCTTGCGGGCATAATCGAGCCGCGAAGCAATAGTGCCTCGTGATTTTCCGAGTTCCTCGGCAACCTCCGTGCAAGTCTTCCCTTGGAGGTAACACAACACCACCACCGTGAGATACTTCTCAGGGAGCCGATGGATTTCTTCGTGAATCACTTCGGCTTCGTCTTGCCTTTCCAGATGGGTCGCCGGTGGGGACTCGTTCGTTGTCGTCTCGACCATTTGGTCCGCGTTGCTTGTCTCCACCGACGACCGCCGCAACTTTTGTTTCCGCAAGCGCACGGACGCCCGGTACGCCACTTGATAGAGCCAAGTGCCAAGATTGTTCTTGTTGCGGACAGAACGGCATTTCTTCGCCAATGTGAGGAACGTCGCCTGGAACGCGTCTTCGGCATCCTGGACATTCGCGAGCGTCCGATAACACACCGCAAAGACCAATTGTTGATGTCGAAACACGAGCGCCGCGAACGCCTCTTCCTCGCGTCGTTGGATAAATCGATCCAACAACTCGGCATCGCTGGCCTGGTCCAAGTGTCCGTGGAAGACCTGACGAACAAAATGAACGACCGTACCTCGTAGTGATGAACTCATATCACTCAACCCCATGGAAAGCGCTTTCTACTACATTAGAGGCACTGCGAGGCGTTGCGTATCGGTTCGTTGACACCAAATGAAAAAATTTCGTTACGACTGTGGATAGCAAGAAGCGGAAGGAAGGATGTTGGAAAGTGAGCTTTGACGCGAAGAGGTGTTGGGAAGAGTTGATGGTGAATGAGGATGACCGCTCGTTGTTGGGCGAAAATCTCCCGACGCCCAGAGGGAGGTTATTCCTCTGGGCGTCGGGTTCTCACTCATTTTTTCTTCTTCGGTGTGGCCCGAATTTCGGTAATTCGAGTCACGTTGTCTTTCGTTTGGAGCGAAAACCGAACGGCCATTCCCGACTTGTAATCATCGATCGAGCATTTCTTATTGCCCATGTAGAACTTGCAGTCCTCATGAATCGGAACAGGTTTGAGTTCCAGCGACGTTCCCTTGATCACGATTGCCGCAGTGTTTTTCTCGATGTCAATTTTCTTGAGCGCACCGACCAGACGTGTCGGCGAGAAGACCTGGAGTTGCTGTAATTTGGCGAGTGCCCGAGCGCGTTCTGCTTCCGCGAGTGCTCTGGCCCGCAGAGCTTCTTCTTGGAACCTCCGCATTTTCTTAAGCAGGATGGCGAACTTTTTCTGACATTCGCGGTGCATCGCCTGTTCCTTTTTGGTCGTTCGTCGCAGCGTCATCAGAATATTTGGTTGCTCACCATTGAAATCCGTTGGACGCTTGTTATTCGCCCCGCTCCCGGAAATCACCAAACGATTCCCCGTCAGCTTATAGATACCATTCATCCTTTCTTTGTTGGTGATCAGAATGTCGATCTGCTTCGGTGTTTTCGTCGGATCAAGTTTGAATGTGCCTTGCCCCAACTGCCCACCAAAGAGGATGTCCACTTTGTTCCCCTTGAACGTAAACGTGTACAACGAAGCGATGTCTTCTAGGTCTTGAACCGGGGCACCTTTGATGGAAACGCCGACCCACATTCCTTGGATTTTCTCTTGGTCGGTTTTGGGCTTGCCAGTTCTCTTGTTGCCATCTTTCTGGGTGGCTTTCTTCCCTTCCCCCGTCGCCTGAGCAATCGGAACCGAAGCCGTCGATTGCGAATACCAAACGAACCCGCCTATCGCGAGCGCACCCAGAACTATGGCGAGAATCGACAATCGTTTTGTGATGTGACCATACATTTCGTCGATAACTCCTCTTGTAAGTAATGCCGCCGTTGGCGTGACAAGCTCATTCGCAACGGCAGCCTTCATGTTGGAGATGGAGGCACGAACGACGTTCGCGACGACCTGCTTGGACAGACTCTCCGAACAACTCAACGTCGTGGCGAGACCGGCGAGAGAAAGACTCACGCCGCGATACGTCAGACGGCCTCGTAACATATTCCGAGCGTGGTTGAGTCTCGTGGAAATCGTCCCACGCGGTTGTCCCAATTCCTCGGCGACCTGCGTACAACTTTTCCCTTCCAAATAGCACGAGACGACAACCACACGATACTTTTCGGGAAGCCGATTGATTTCTTCGTGAACCACTCGGGCTTCGTCTTGAGTTTCGGCACGGTTGGACGAACGTTCACCCGCTTCGGTAGACCGACTTGCACTCGCCAACTCCACCGACGACTGCCGCAACTTTTGTTTCTGCAAGCGCACAGACGCTCGATACGCCACTTGATAGAGCCAAGTGCCAAGACAGATTTTGTTGCGAACCGACCGGCATTTCTTGGCCAACGTGAGGAACGTCGCTTGGAACGCATCTTCGGCATCCTGGACGTTCGCGAGCGTCCGATAACACACCGCAAACACCAATTGTTGATGACGAAACACGAGTGAGGCGAACGCCTCTTCCTCGCGTCGCTGGATGAATCGATCCAACAATTCGGCATCGCTCGCCTGGTCCAAGTGTCCGTGGAAGACCTGACGAACAAAATGAACGACCGTACCTCGTAGTGATGAACTCATATCACTCAACCCCTTGGAAAGCGCTTTCTATTACGTTAGAGGCACCTCGGGCTGGAGCGTATTTCTTTTGTGTGCCGAAACGATGTGCATTTGGGGCGAGTCGGTGTTTCTAGCCTCGAAACGACAACTAAATGACCGTTTCATTTGTCCTACGAGCGACGGTAACTGTCGGATGAAAAACTGGGTACTCATGAGAGATTGTGTTCGGTGACATGTCTCCGAGGAACGAGGGACGTGCAACCAACAATGTGACACTTGTTTCTCGATTATTCGAGTGGCTCAACCTTGAACCCTCTACTCTCAACACTCAACTTTTCCTCCTTCCACCTTCTGCCTTCTGCCTTCCGATTATGGTACACTCGTTGTTGGCGTCCGCACCATTCTGATAGACACCTCGGAGAAATCGTATGCGCTGGTCACTTGCTCTCGTGTTTGTCCTCGGTTTTTGCGTCTCGCCAAGCTTGGCCCAGCAAAGTTCCATCGATCCGGCCAAGCTTTTGCCGGTCAACACCCTTGCGTTCGCAGAACTGCATACGTTCGGACCGTTGACCAAAGAGGTTCGCCAACTGATCGCCAAGTCTGTTCTCGGCAACGTCCCCGAGTCTATAGCGAAGTTGCGCAAGAAGTATCCCACCGTCCGGTCCTACTCCTTGACTGAGTACTCCATGTTCGGAATGTTCTTCACTCCCGAGATGGAAAAGGAGGTCTCGCGCTTCCAAAGTGTGGCGGTGGGATTCACAGGTTTGGAGATTAATCCGGCCACCAACATCCCCGACTTTCTGGTCATCCTGCAGCCGGGCGAGAGCGCCTTGCCGGGGTTATACACTCGAGCCTTCACGGCGGCCATGTCCGCGGAAGTCACACAGCGAATCGGCAAGACGGCGATCTACCGATTCCGGAACGACGGAGGTTTCGGGCCTCTCAAGAAGGTCGCCAACAAAGAGCGATATGTCGGTCCCGCTGTGGCCCTGTTGCCAGGTCTTATCCTGATCGGTTCGGATAAACTTGTGACGAATGCCGTGGTACGAATCCACGGAAAAGGCCCCAAGAAGGGAGAATCGACGTTGGCCCAATCGGCGGCCTTTCGAGTTGTCCGAGAGCGAATGGGTGGTCCGGGCACGGCCTTTGGGTTTGCCAACGCCCGAGCTGCTCTGAAGTTAAAACAGTTGCCGTTCTTTGGTCCGTTGGACAATGTCCTGAACTTGAAATCGATCCAGGGCTTTGCGGCTAGCGCGCGTTTGAAAAATGGGAACCTCAGCGTCAAGAAAGAATTGCTCGTCGCTCCCGGACAAAAGAGTCCGCTGATCGACCTCTTGCCGAAGCAAAAGGTCGACAAGGACCTCTTGCGGTACGTGCCCGGGGACATCTCGTTCGCCACGTTGATCTCCAACGAAAATGGACTGGCTCGCTGGACCCAAGCCATTCGACTGGCGGACAAACTGATGAAACAGATCACGCCCGAAGGCCAGCCTCTGGAAACGATGGTTAAGAACACGCCGTTGCTCTCGACGGCCAAGGCAGTATTTGTCAACGTCGACCAGGCCGCCTTCGCGATTGGCAATCCGCTCACGTCGAAAATCCAACGAGTGACGATGATGGGCAGGGCGGCGGACACCATCACGACGACTCCGCTTGTCCCTCTGTATCTTGTCGTGAAGGCCAACGACGTGGCCACGGCCAAGATACTAACTCAAAAGATTCCCGGCTTCATGGCCCAGTTCCAGGTGAAAGCTCCCAAGGCCAAGGCCGCAAAGGTCCAAGGACAGACGGTCTACACGATTCAAAACAATATCGGGCAAAAGCTCTCCTACGGCCGGATCGGTCAGTATTTGATTCTGGGACTCAAGGGCAACGACGTCGCCAGTGCGATGGTCGCGAACCAAACCAAGAAGCACGTCCTGGCCAACAAAGCGACGGCGGCATCGATCCAGAAACTCGATCCGTCGGGCATGTTCGTCATGATCAAGCCGGTAACGGCATTCATGGGGATGCCTTCTTCCCGGCGCAAGTACACCTACCGGGTCGAGAAAAGGCCTGGCAAAGGTAACGAAGACGATGACAAGAACAAGGTCATCACGGAGGTCAAACCGAACCCTCAACTCGGTCTCTACAAGTCCTTCCTCAAGAACGAAGCCTGGAGCTTTGTCACCGTCACCCAGACGAAGAACGCTGTCCGGTTCGTTGGGGCCGTGAACGATCTGCCGCGTGTTGTTCCGGGCGTCGTGGACTGGACAATCGAATCCCAAGTCAGCGAACTGGAGAAACGAGAATTAAAGCGGAAGAATTGATCGTCGGGGAACGGCGACGTTCTCGATTTGTTGGGGTAGGTTGAACACCCCTTTGACAGTTTGTCCCCGCTCAGGGTTGGGGTCGTGTGAGCCCGGAACGGGGTCTTCCATTAGAAAACCAAAAGGAATAATGCCCTCATGAGGTGCTCCCAGCTTCCATCCGGAAAACAAAATCGGAAGGTGTTGTTTCCCCTTGTCACTCTTGCGCTCTTACTCTTCGCAATCTCGACCGAGGCGCAAGAAAAAGGACGTTTCGGCAAGGCTCTGGATGCCCGGAAGGGACGTCTGGAGGTGCCGGGTCATGAGTCCTTCGATGGACCTCCGCTCACTGTCGAGTGTTGGGCCAAGTTGTTTCGCAAAGACTCCTACAACATACTTGTGGCGAAGGACAACAAGCATTCGAGCCGACACTGGGAGTTGTTCACGGTCCGTGGAACCGGGAAGTATACCGTCTACCTGCCCGGTTACAGTCCCGATCATGTCCGAACCGGAGTCGACATCGTCGATGGGAAGTGGCATCACCTCGCCATGACGCACACGGGCTCCCGAGTCAAACTCTACATCGACGGCGTCTTGAAAGCCGACACCAAGGTCAAGCCGAAAAGGTCTCGGGGACCTGCCGGCAATCTCGCCATCGGTGGGCTGGTCGAAGGTCGGTTGTATTGCAATGGCCTCATCGATGAGGTCCACATCAGCAAGACCATTCGGACGTTCAAGGCAGTCCCCAAGAGGGCACCCAAAGCGGACAAGGACACAGTCGGCCTATGGCATCTCGACGAGGCCAAGGGAGATCGGTTCGCCGATGCGTCACCTCAGGGACACACTGCCCTTCGACGTGTCCCTCATCCGGATGTCACTTCTGGCCCGCGTTGTCTCGATGATGACCTGACCATCGAGTTGTATGCCAACGCTCCGGACATTGTCACCCCTGTGGGAATTGCCGTGGACAAGAAGGGGCGGTTGCTCGTGTTGGAGAGCAACACCCACTTTCCGCCGAAGGGATACAAACGACATCCGACCGACCGGATCCTCGTGATGCAGGACAAGAACAAAGACGGGAAGGCCGACAAGTTCACGGTCTTCGCGGATGGGTTCACGGCAGCCATGCACCTGTCCGTTCATCCGAATGGTGACACCTATGTCGCCTCGCGGGGAGCCCTGATCCGGTTGAGGGACAAGGACGGTGACGGCAAAGCCGACGAGCGAAAGACGCTGCTGCGGCTCAAGACGACCTGCACCTATCCACACAACGGCATCTTCAGCTGTGCCTTTGACTGGAAGGACAATATGTACGTCAGCATGGGCGAGAACCTCGGGGCCGACTACGAGCTGATCGGCAGTGACGGCAGTGTCGTCAAGGGAGGTGGAGAAGGCGGAAACATCTTCGTCGCGACACCGGACGGCAAGAAGGTGCGGCGATTTGCGACAGGTTTTTGGAACCCTGTCCAGCTTCACTTCGATGTCTTCGGACGGTTGTTCACTGTGGATAATGACCCCGACTCGCGACCTCCCTGTCGTCTGTTGCACATCGTCCGAGGTGGTGATTATGGCTATCGATTCCGCAATGGGCGTCCTGGGTTGCACCCCTTCACGGCGTGGAATGGAGAACTGCCAGGGACACTCCCAATGGTCGCAGGGACAGGCGAAGCACCTTCTGGACTACTCACGGCAGAATACGGAATCCTGCCCAAGAAATACCGAGGGACAATGTTGGTGACGTCGTGGGGGGAACACCGCATCGACTACTTCCGACTGTCCCGCAAGGGTGCTTCGTTCCGCGCCGAGCGGAAACCTCTGGTCATTGGCCCGAGCAACTTTCGACCCGTGGGAATGGTGGCCGCTCCAGATGGTTGTATCTACGTGACGGACTGGGTCGATAGATCTTACCAACTCCATGGAAAAGGAAAGGTGTGGCGGATTCGTCGGAAAAAAAAGAAGTCAACTGATCCTGTTTACTTGGAGCCACTACCACTTTATCACCAGAACAGAGACAAGAGAGAAACAGACGCAAGAACTATCGTTCAAAACAAAGACAAGAAATGGATGATGGCTCTCAAAGCAGTTTACAAAACGCATACGGATGCTCGGATCCGGGCAACTATTATCGGTGCCATGGGTGGCTCCCAGCAGTTACCCAAACTGGTCCTCAATCCGCTGACTGTGAACGAGAAAGAATTGGCAACGAGCTTACTTCCCACCCGGCAGCTGCTTGTGCCAGATTCAACGAAAAAAGTTCCGCCACCGCTCCTCGCTGCCTATTTATCGGGTGCTGTTCTGCCGGAAAAGTCAGAGAAGGTCATGCAGTTTCTTCTTGGAGTTCTCAAATCGGACGACCCATTCCTTCGGACGGCTGCGCGAGGTGTCCTTGTCCGTTCCCCCAAAGTCCTTCGCACTGTGGACCCCACGAAGCTCAAGGACACCCGTCATCAACTCGATGTCCTACTCGCAATGCGAGAGGCAGGCATCAAGGACATTGTTCCGAAGCTCCCTCAATTCCTCAACAGCCCGGACAAAGATGTCCAGTTCGTCGTCATCCAGTGGATCGGAGAAGAGCGACTGAAACAACAACGCGAGGCCCTCGTCAAGAACCTCGATCGTCCGAGTCTGTCGGGCGATCTGTTCGCGGCGTCGTTGACGTCACTGGCACTCATCGACGGAGCACGCCCAAGCGAAGCAGCTCGGGGAGGTCAGATCTACCTTGAGAAGATCCTCAAAAATGCCAAGTCCTCCACAACAATGATGCGGCAAGCCCTCCGACGTCTGAGCCCCAAGAGCAAGCTCTTGAAACTGGCTAATCTCAAGAAGTGGATCACATCGAAGGACGTGGGGCTGCAAATCGAAGCAATCCGGACGATGCGATACCTCGACGACGAGAACAAATTTGCATTTCTGGCGGACATAGCGCGGGACAAGGGGAGACCAGCTCGATTGCGAGCGGAAGCTCTAGTGGCGTTGGGAGATTCGAATTCGAAGAAGTGGTCAAGTTTGCTCGTTGACCTACTCTCGACGAAAGATGCTTCTGTCCGTGAAGAAGCGTTGCGGTCACTGCGAGGTATGCCCCTCGACAAGGGACAACGGATCGAACTGAAGAAGGTCCAAGTGGACTATCCTGGATCGAAAAATCTGGTGGCTCGTGTCCTGGCGGCAGACGTAAAACCAAAGAGGCCAGCGGCCGCGGACCTCGATGCTTGGGTGCGGCTCCTCAAAGGACGAGGTGACACAGAAACGGGAGAACGCATCTTTTATCACGCCAAGTCAGGAGGGTGTTATCGGTGTCATCGCTTCAACGGACGGGGGAATGACATCGGACCCGACCTGAGCCGAATCGGCCAAACGATGGACCGAAAACGACTCCTCGAATCGATCCTGCAACCGAGCAAGGAGATTGCTCCCAACTACACTCAGTGGGCCTTGCAACTGCGAAATGGTCGGCTTCTGAAAGGCATCCTTCTTGGCGAGAGCCCCGAGGGAATTCAGACGTACGCCGACGCAGATGGCCGCTTGATTCGCATACCACATGCAGACATCCAAAGACGCATGCCCGACAAGACCTCGCTCATGCCGCACGACCTGATCGACCGCATGACGCTCCAAGAACTCCGAGATCTGTTGGCGTTTCTGG
>CAYYUU010000179.1:0-9992 GCA_964474955.1 uncultured Alcaligenaceae bacterium
ATCAAGAATCCACACGGGGCTATCCGCGTTTGACCGATGCCCATTACAACCTCGGAAATTAGTACTTCGAATGAGAGCAGTTCGCCCTCGCCGTCAAGCACTATCAGCACGCCCTGGACCAGCGTCCCGATTGGGACAAGGCCCAACGCGGTCTCGAAAAAGCTCGCGAGATGATGCAAGAGTCCGAAACACTCTTCGACAACCCGACGACCCCGATGGCCGAAGACGACCTCCACGAATCGACTCACCAGGTCATCGATCCCGAACGAATGGTCGATCCAGATCGACACGGCAAGAACTTGACGCTCATGCACCAGGGAGCCGTCAAAAACGAAGAATCGAGCCAGGAACTGGTCCTGTTGCTCCACGCAGAAATCGAGCCCGTGATTAAATCCATCGCCAACGCCTTGCTCCAGCCCACCGGCAAGACCGTCGAGCTGGAAGAGAACATAAAAAAACTCCAGGACGCTTTGGAGCACCTTCGCTCAGTTCGGTCCCAGATGGGAGAACAAATGAGCCAGGTCCAACAGCAAGGCGAACGTTTGCTGTGGAAAGGATAACCGGTACGGCAAACTACCGGCGATGGCTCCGGCCCGCAACGCGGCAAGCGAGAGTACAATAAGTACCAAAGCGGCGCCGAGCCGCTACAATCCAAAACACACCAACCCGAAGCGCAAGCGAGGACACAAAGACAGGCTTTCTTTCGCGGAGCGAAATACGACACTCCAAAACAAGACAAAACTGCCAAAGCGGCGACGAGTTGTCGCACTCCAGAACAAAATAACAATATTCAGAGCAAACCAATCCGTTTGGACCTCCCTTCCTTCCACAATGTTTGCTTTTGTTCGGAAAATCGTACACCATAAGATAGCGTAGATCGCTATTACAATCTCCCAGAAGACAACACTACTTGCCCGACACCCTGGACGCATCCGAGGGAGGATCGTATGTACCGCCGTGCCTTGTTGCTCGTCTTTTTGAGTATCAGTTTTGTTGGTTGTCTTTCCGGTTGGAATGGTTCTCCCGCCCATGCCAAGCGAATTCTGGGCAGCGAAAGAGGCTCCGTTGGGTCCTTCTCCGATGCTCTCCTTTTGATTCCGTCGACCCAAGGGGACGTCAGGGAGATGATGGGCCGACTGTTGTTGAAGGTCAAAAAGTCGGACATCCCTATGATGCTCCAGGCTGCCGGACATCCAAACTGGCGTATGCGATTTTGGGCCTTGGTTGGTATCGCCAAGTTGGGGCCAGACGCCAAAGAGGCGATTCCCACCGTGACGCGGTTGTTGGCCGACCGGGACTCCGACGTTCGTGCGACGGCCGTATTTACTCTCGGGTGTTTGGAACCGAAATCCAAGTCAGCCATTTTCGCTCTACGGAAAAGGGTGGCAGATCAGGATGCCCAAGTGTCGTATTTGGCCCTCAAGGCCTTGCAACAGCTCGATGGATTCCAAGACCAGGAAGGCGTCCAGATCCTCATCGCGGAGTTGTCCCGCTCGCGTTCCAACACTCAACCGGTGGTCCGAGAACTCCTCGAGGGCCGCATCCGACCCGAACACGTCGAGTCGCTCGTCAACCGCATCAACACCCAACCGAATTCCACGGAACGCACACGCCTATTTACTTTGTTGCAACAACTTGGACCGAAGGCCAAGAAGGCGATTCCGGCGCTGGCCAAGTACATCAATTCGCAGACCTATCCGGATCGAAATGCCATCCGAGCGTTGGGGAGCGTCGGGGTCGGTGACGAGAAAGCGATTGCCGCGTTGAACCAGTTCCTCCGGCGTAACCTCCAGAGAACTCGGTCCAGCACTTCGTCGTCGTATTACTACAACCTCGAGGCGGCTTTGGACGCGCTCTCCGAGACCGGACCCAAGTCGAAAGTTGCATTACAGGGAATGCTGGAAGCTTTACGGATTCGAGAGCCGTCTCGCATCTCCCGATACATACGCGTTCGGATCGCCGCCGCGAAAGCCTTGGGGGCTCTGGGGGCCGAAGCCAAAAATGCCGCGGCGACAATCAAGCAAGGACTTCTTCGCGGCAGTTTCAATTACAGCAACGGGAACCAGAAAGTCCGGAAGGCTCTCGTGTTGATCTCGCCGGACGATCTGCAAGCATTTGAATCGTACGTGAGCGGGTTGCGGAGCGATGCGAACAGGAAAACCGATCTCGAACAGACGCTCAAGCAGGTAGCTCCTCGACTCGTGCCACGGTTACTCAAGGACTTGAGAAGCTCGAACGCATACACGCGCAGGAAGGCATTCTCGCTGTTCTCCAAGCTGGGACCGCTTGCGAAAACGGCCGTGCCGACGCTGAAAGAGTATCTGGCCAACAAGGACACGCCTCTCGCCGTGCGGCAACAAGCCGCCCGCGTTTTGCAGGAAATCGGACCAGCCGCCGAACCCGCCATTCCCCAGCTCATCGCCGCGATGAAATATCCCGACGTTCAAGTCCAGGTGGCAGCGGCAATGGCACTCGGGAACATCGGCAAAGAGCCCGAGAAGACAGTCCCGGCGTTGCTCGCCGCGATGAAGGTCGACGACAAACGAGTTCCAACGGCTGCCGCCGAAGCCTTGGGGGCCTTTCCAAGCCAAAGCAAGAAGATCGTCCCGGCATTATTGGAAGCTCTGAAAGAAAACGTTCCGTCGCTGCAGTTGGCTGCCGTCAAGAGCCTTGGGCAAATCGAGACTCTCGGAAAGGAAGCCGTCCCGCCTTTGGTCGGGTTGTGGACCCGAGCGGGCACTAACTCCACGACCACGTTGGAGAGCGCCCGAGTCATTTCCCAAATCACAAAGCGGCTCAACTACACCCCGCCCGAAGTCCTCAAGGCGATGAACTCACAGCAGCCCGACTCCATGCAACATCGGTTGACCGCGATTGCCCTTGGAGGCCAAAACAAGAAGTCGGTCGATGTGTTGCGGAAACTCGTGCGCGAGACGAAGAGTCCAACGATTCGTTGGGACGCTTTGGATTCCCTCGCGGGCATGGGCGAACCAGGACAGGCCGCCGAACCGGAACTCCTCGACGCACTCCGCGATCCGTCGTCGCAGACTCGGAGAAAAGCTGCCAGGGCCCTCTCGAAACTACTCGGGACGGAAGCCAAACGGGCCAACGCCTACTGGGTCGAGACACTCCTGAAGAACGCCAGTAATTCCAATCCCGCGAACGGCGTTCGCGAAGTTGCCCTCTTGCAAGAGGTGGATTCCAAGAGTTCCGACTTCTTCTACGCCAATCTCGCCGAAGCGTATGAGGGAATTTTGCGTTTCGATCAGCAGGTCACCAGCCTGAAGCAATCTCTCCGATCTCCCAACCCCAGTTCCTACACGTACTACCGGCTTGGGTACCTTTACTACCAAAAATTGGAGTACCGCAAATCGGCCCCCTTGTTCCGCAATGCTGCCCAGAAGGGTTATGCGTCGGGGCAATATTACTTGGGTCGCCAATATTTCCAGGGCCTCAGCGTCCGCCAGGACCAAAAGGAAGCCGTGATGTGGTACACTCGCGCGGCCAAACAGAACCACAGCAGCGCCATGAACTCGCTTGGCTTTGCATATCACCAGGGAGCGGGGGTTGCCAAAGACCTTAAAGAAGCCGTGAACTGGTTCCAGCGTTCTGCGAGATATGGAAACAAGGTCGCCCAATACAACATGGGAATCATGTATCGAACCGGTCAAGGAGTCCCCAAAAATTACTCCAGTGCGTTGAACTATTTTCGCCAGTCTGCGGGACAGCGATACGCGAAGGCGGAAAATTTGCTCGGAGAAATGTACCGGCTTGGCCACGGGACTTCCAAAAGCTACCCGACGGCGACAACGTGGTACCGACGAGCCGCTTTGCAAGGATATCCAGTCGGCCAATACAACCTTGGTCGGATGTACTACAACGGATGGGGGACGACGAGGGACTACAAAAAGGCGTTCCAATGGTTTGCTCGCGCGGCCAACCAAGGCTATCCGACGGCCCAAAGCCTCGTCGCCAGAATGTACAGTCGAGGCCAAGCCGTCAAGCGAGACTACTCGAAGGCCCTGCTTCTCTACAGGAAAGCCGCTTCCAGTGGCGACCCGCGCTTCCTGAATGCACTGGCGTACTTCCGAGCCACTTGCCCGGATGGACAATTCCGCGACGGAAAAGAAGCCGTCACCCTTGCCCTGAAAGCCTGCAAAAAGACCAAGTTCGGCGACCCCGCCATGCTCGACACTCTCGCCGCAGCTTATGCCGAGATGGGCGATTTCAAGAACGCCGTCAAGACCCAACAACAAGCCATCAAACATCCGAAGGCCCAGTCCAACACGACGTTGCTGCAAGCAATGCGAGAGCGACTGAAACTCTACCAGAATCAAAAGCCTTACCGATTTCCGGGAGAGCCGAGGGTTGAGGGGTAGGAGTTGAGGGTTGAGGGGTAGGAAGAGCCGCACGCGAAGGCGCGAAGGTGCGAAGGAAAGCAAAGAAGGTTTGTTGGGCGTCTTGTGACCTGGTCGATAACTCGGTTACGTTGAACTTGGCCTTCGGCCAAAAAACAATTCTCCACCCTCTTCCCTCCACCCTCGACTCTCGACCCTCAAACCAATTGAATTGATCGTCCCCAGCGATACACTGACAGCACGTTCCTCAGGCAAATTCATCACACGTTTCTCATAACGAATCAAATGGAGTTCTCTCTCATGGCGGATTTGGTTCCTCCCCACGGCGGCGTTTCCGAACTCATCAATCGGCAGGTTCCCGAAACTGAAGTCGTGGAGTTCCAAAAGCAGGCCGGGCAGTGGAAGCGAGTTCCCGTCAGCGATGCCGATCTTTCGAGTTTATACCGCATGGGCGACGGTGGGTTGACTCCGCTCACTGGACCGATGAACAAGGAAACGTATGATCGCGTCCTCGACGAAGAAGTCATCCACTCCGGCGGGAAGCCTTATGCCTGGACGATTCCGATTTCGTTCCCCGTCGACAAAGACCTCGCCGCGTCGCTCAAAACCGGCGAAACGGTAGCCCTCGTCAACGCCAACGATGAGATCGTCGGATCACTCGAGATCAACGACATCTTTCCGTGGGACAAGCCCCGCTACATCAAAGGGGTTTACGGGACCGAGCGGACCGATCATCCCGGCGGTCACATGACAATGGACGACAAACGGGAGATGTTACTCGGCGGAGATGTGCGGGTGTTGCCTCAGCCCAAACACCCCGAATACGGACAATACGTGCTCTCGCCATTGCAGACGCGGGAACTCTTCCGCCAGAAGGGATGGAAGCGAGTCGTCGCGTTCCAAACAAGAAATCCCCTCCACCGAGCCCACGAATACGCCTTGATCGCCGGACTCGAACGCTTGACGCGAGAAGGACATCTCGCCGGAGCCGTGCTCAATCCCCTCATCGGCGAAACCAAAGGCGACGACGTCGACGCCGCAACGCGAATGCAGACCTATCGTGCCGTCGTCGAAGGAAAGGTCCTCGGCGAGGGGGATCTCGACGAAGAACTTTGGAAGAGCGCCGGGCGAAACTTCCACGATCACCTATTGCTCATCGGCCTCGACATCAAGATGTTTTACGGCGGTCCGAAGGAAGCCGTCATGCACGGGATCTACCGCCAAAACTTTGGATTCACCGACATCGTCATCGGTCGCAAACACGCCGACGCACCGTTCGACGACCGGACCGACATTTGGGAACCACTCGCGGCCCAGGAAATTTTCGAAAACCTCAAGGGCGAACTACACATCAAGCCCGTGAAAGTCGGTTTCGCCGCGTTCTACGAAGAACTCGGACGCGTTGGACTCGTCGACGAATACGCACCCAAGGGCTACACGATGGTCTCCATCAGCGGGCGGGAAGTGCGCGAACAATTACGGGCGGGCCAGATGCCCGACCCGCGAATCATGCGTCCGGAAACGGCCAAGATTCTCGCCGAGCGAATGTCCAAGCAGTGAGGAAATGGTCGCACTTGGGAAAATTGCTTTTCGCGGAGCGAAAAACAACTTTCCCAAGTGCGACTCTGATTTTTCCGAGTGCCATCACGCCGACTTGGTCAACAACTCTTTCACGGCATCGCGGAGTTGCCGGAACGTGACGGGCCGAGTGAGGATAGCAACATTCGGACGGGCTTCGACCTTTTCCGCGAAATGTTGCTGGTCTTCCGACAGAATGAGGATTCCAGAGCAAGGACGACGAAGACGGGAAGCCTCGTCCATGATGCGATCGAAGACGTATATTCCGTCTTCCCCTGCCGTCCCGGCGTCCATGATCAACGAGTCGAACGGTTGATGGCGGAATCGCTCCAAAGCCCGCACAGGGTCGCCAGAGATGAACACGCGGTATCCAAGTTTCTTGAAGCCCTGGCGTAAGGCATCCTGGAGTTTGGGTTTGCCCTCGACGACGAAGACCGAGTTCGCGGCGGGTGCTTTCGCATCTTTCTTGCGACCTTCGAGTTCGCGCCGCACGTCCCGAATCGCGTCGAGAAGTTGTGATGGAGTTTGGTAGCGTTTATGCGGGTCGAGAGCCATCATCGTATCGACGAGCCGGATGACCGATGGCGGCGCCTTGACGTCTTCCTCGGTCAAAGTGTCCGCATTGAGGAATCGAGAACTCCGCATCCTTTCGTTGGGGTTGCGGCTCTTTTCCAACGGCGAGCGACCCGTTAAAAGCTCGAACGCCACCGTGCCCAGAAAATAAATGTCGCTGCGTGTATCGCCGAGCGACACACCCGTTGCTTTCTCCAACCCGGCGTAATCGACGGTCCGATCTACCTTCGCTTCGGCTTCTTTGTGGAGATTCTGGTTCAGCGTCGCGAGACCAAAGTCTACGAGTTTCGGAACCCCTTCCGAAGAGATCAGGACGTTGGTCAGTTTCATGTCCCGGTGAGTGATTCCGCGAGAGAATGCGTAGACAAGGCCGTTTGTCACGCCTTCGAGGATCTTGATGGTTTCCAGGGGTTCGAGTTTTTGCCGAATCTTCAGGATGTCTCGCAGATTCCCCCCTTCGACGAATTCCATGACGATGAAAAATTGCTTGGATTCGTGGTCACACCGGACGTTGATGATTTCGACAATGTTCGGGTGTTTCATGGTCATCCCGACCTTGCCCTCTCGTTCGAACAAGTCGATGTTCTTGAGATTCTCGGTCCATCTTGAGCGGAGGACTTTGATGGCCACAACGTTTCCGGTCTGCGGGTCGTCGGCCCGATATACCCTTCCAAACGTCCCGGACGAAATTTTATACAGGATCCGGTAGCCGCCGTAGAAATAGCCGTCACCGTCCATTTTCATGAGCTTGTGGCTCTGCCAGGGCGTTAGATAGCCCTTGCGCTCGAGCGCGCGTAGAAGGGTTTCGGCCTCGCCCTCTCGCGAGCCGATCTCCCCAAAGCCGTCCTGGAGTTGGTCGAGCGTCAACAGTCCAAGCCTGATTGCGTGTTGGCCAATCGTCGCCGCATCCATATTTGATCCGATAAGAAATCTGGAGAAACAAGAGTTGCACCGTCCTGCATTTACAACTTGTTATTGTACCTTCGTGGACGGCATTCACAAGCGGAGGACGCGGACGAGCGGATTCGAAATGCCCTCCGCCTTGAGAAATACGACGTGTGGAGCCGTCATGCGGGTTTGACGGGTGGCCAACACGAGGACACTTGGAAGGGCGGGAGAATTCGCATCGTGGCGAAGGCAAGGCTTGGATTTCCCAGACGCGTTCCGAACCAAAATGCGACACTTGGTTCTCCGGCAATCCCAGGAGGATGGATCGTGCGAAAGACAGGTGAAGCGGGTCTGCCGATTACATTTCCTGCATGGCCCGAAACTGGAGCGGTCTTCGGAAGGAGATGCCGGCGCAGTAGATGCCTTCCTCTTGCATCGGCAGACACCAAATGACTTCGGCCCTCAGGCGGACTGGCTTGCGGTGGGCGATCCCTTCGAGGTTGACTTCCACTTCCTCGCCGGCCGTGAGTGAGTGATCGACGAGCAAACGCACGCCCGTCTCCGACAAATCCAGGATGGCCCGAGCGACGTTCTTGCCAAGTCCCATGGCGCCTCGGTAGCAACTGACGTGCGTGCTGCGTTTGGCGGTCCGGCGCATGGATCGGCGACGGTTGTTTCTTCGATTGCGAATTCTGTCCATGGTAAGGGTCCTCCCACCCAAATTTAGGTCATGTTTTTGCCCCAGGCAACAATCCACATGACCGAACCGAATTGCTGGTGCGGGAGTTTCTCCTGGTCAGAGTTAGTAGGACTTTCGCAAACGTCTCAATATAACAAATGGCGTAGGAAACGTCGTGCTGGAGTCTTTCGCTCGGTCGGATTCAGACAATAGATTACGGGGGTATGGTTGTGACGTCTCATTTTATTCCGAACATGAAAATTCCTACCTTGGTGTTCCCAACGAGCGCCCAAGCTTCGCGGCACGTATCTTTGATGATTGAGAGTCTTATCCGCCAGAACAACTCCGCCAATCGCCCCACGGTCCTCGGGCTGGCGACCGGCTCCACGCCCGTCGGGCTTTACCGAGATTTGATCCGTCTGCACAAGGAAGAAGGACTCGATTTTTCGCGAGTCATCACGTTCAACCTGGACGAGTATTTCCCCATGCCTCCGGACGACATCCACTCCTACAACCTGTGGATGCGCGAGACGTTCTTCGACCACATCAACATCCAACCCAAGAACGTGTACATCCCGGACGGCACGATTCCGCTCGACGAGGTGGAAGAGTACTGCGCACGGTATGAGCAGTTGATTCACCGAGTCGGTGGCATTGATTTACAAATCTTGGGTATCGGTCGGACGGGCCACATCGGGTTCAACGAACCTGGTTCGACGCGACACAGTCGCACACGCCTCGTGACGCTCGATCCCGTCACGCGACGCGACGCGGCCAGTGGATTCTTTGGCGAAGAGAACGTTCCTCACCAGGCCATTACGATGGGCGTGGGGACGATCATGGAGGCCCGCAAGATCGTCATCATGGCCTTCGGCGAGCACAAAGCCCCGATCGTCCAGCGGACCGTCGAAGAGGGGATGACCGACGCCATCGCGGCGAGTTTCCTCCAGCAACACGCGGACACGACTTTTTTGCTCGACGAAGCCGCGAGCGGATACATCACGCCCGTTCGCCGGCCCTGGGTGACCGGACACATCCAATGGACGCCGCAAATGATTCGCCGGGCCGTCATTTGGTTGAGCCTGACGGTCAACAAGCCGCTGTTGAAACTCTCCGACGACGATTTTCGAGAGCACTTGCTCTACAGCCTCTTACGAGAACACGGCCCCGCCGAGCGTTTGGGCCACCAGGTGTTCGATCAAATGATGGCCACAATTTGTACGCAACCCGGGAGGCCGATTTCCTCCCAAGAAGCCGATCAACCTCTGAGCTTGGTCCAGACGGCCCAACCGCCAGAAACCGCGGTGACCGGGAGTCCTCCCGACGGATCGGAAGCTCCACCAGCTTCCTCGGGGGCCGCGTCGGACGACGTGCCAGAAGGTGCGAGCGTCGCGACAGCCTCATCCAGTGCCGTTTGGCCCGGCACCAGACAGAACCCTCCGCCCACCGGGAGCACTTGTTTGATCTTCAGCCCCCACCCCGACGACGACGTCATAAGCATGGGGGGCACCCTGATCCGACTCGTCGAGCAAGGCCACAAAGTCTACATTGCCTACATGACGAGCGGGAACATCGCCGTCTTCGATCACGACGCCTTACGCTTTACCGACTTTGTCGTCGCGTTCAACAAGCTCTTCGAGATCGACACGGACCGAACCAACGAGGTGAAAACGCGGGTCCAAGAGTTCCTCCACCAGAAGCATCCGGGCCAGCCGGATTTGCCCGAGGTCCTCACGATCAAGAAGTTGATCCGGGAAACCGAAGCACGTGCGGCGGCCCTGGCTTGCGGCGTCCCGCCCGAGCAACTGGAGTTCATGGACCTCCGATTTTACCGCACCGGCACGATCGCCAAGGCACCCTTGCATCCGCAAGACATTGAGGACATCGTTTCCTTGCTTCAGCGGCTGCAGCCTGCA
>CAYYUU010000180.1:0-9941 GCA_964474955.1 uncultured Alcaligenaceae bacterium
CATCAGACTCTCGGATGTCAAATTGGGTGCGTTTTCCGTCAATGACTTCGAGGCCTCATTCGTCTTGTCGGGGGCCGACGTGGACCTCGATTTCGAACTGGACGTCTCTTTCCCACAGGGGTGGGAGGTCGACGCGAAGATCGACACGATCTACAACACGAGTACAAATGCATTTGAGATCAACGACGTCTTTCTCAAGGGCACGTTCAGCGGAGACAGTGCCATCGAGATCGGGGACACTGGACTGTTCCTGACGGAGATCGACGCGTCGTTGCAAAACATCTATCAACCCTCGAAGTTGATCGTTTCGGGTGGACTGACCGTCGAGTTCGGTGAGGCCGTGACGATTTTTGGTAGCGACCAGGCCCGGTTCTTCCTCGCCCAGGGAGAGTTCACCGTCGACAAGGACATGCTCGAACTCGAAGCCGAAGTGTGGATCGGTGCCGTTACGTCGGGAGGGAAGACCTCAGGGTTACTTGGAACCGGAGAGGGCAAGGTCGTACTCGACTGGGCCAATCAGACCTACTCGATGGACGTCAGTGCGTCTCTTTACGATGGCGTTTTCAAGTTCGAAGAAGAGTTCGAATTCAGCGCCGGCACGTCAGATCAACCGGCAGAAGTTCTGATCAAGGCCAAGGCCGAGGTCGATGTCCCTCACGGCGTACCTCTTATCGGGGGCAAGGAACTCGGCGAACTCGACTTCCTGTTCAAATACGTGGCTCCGGCGGAGGAGCACGAACAGGCAACAGGCTTCGTGGCTGCCTGGACCCGGATCGACCTGATCTTCACCCACGTCGAGGCTGGCATCGAGTACGACTTTACGTCGGACAAAGTCAAGGCGATCGGTAGTGGCACTATCAACTCTCTTCAGAAACAAGCCGAAGCTCCCAAGACGAAGACCTACGTTTATTCCCAGCCGTTCACCTCCTCCAGTGGGGCGACGCAGGCTACACTCTCGGTAAATTGGGACCGCACCTTTTCCTCGACTCCCTCATCGGCCATCGTCAGTGTGGAACTGCCTGATGGTTCGACCGTAATCGAACAGAACAACTTCAGCACAGCAAATGGCCTGAAGCTGATCACCGACTCCTCGGGCGGGAACGACCTGAGTTCGAGTACACAAACCAACGTTGGAGTGGTCAATCCCGCGGCTTCAACGAAAACCATTACGGCGACCGTCACCGACGGCAGTGACCTGATTACGCTGACCGGATCGACCGACGGACTCAATGGCTGGGCTGTCTCCGGGACCGGCATTCCCGCCGGGACGACCGTGGTCGTTATCGACGAAACCACGCTCAAGCTCACACAGCCGGCAACGAGCGGCGGAAGCACTTCGCTGACCTTCACCGACCCGTTCCTCTCGCTGCCGTTCGCGTCGGGCCAAGAGCACACTCAGTACACCCTCAAGGTCACTTTCACCAGCGAAGAGGCACCAATCGATAGCAAAGTTGCGATCAAATCAATCACCGAAGACTCCAGTTCAGGGAACGCTCTGGTGACGTTCTCCTCAAGTGTGCCCTCGGACCTGCGAGTGGGAGACACAATTACCATCAGCGGCAGCAGCAATAGTAAGTACAACACATCGGGGACCTACATGGTTACCGAGATCACCTCGGATGGGGTTGTCATCAATCAAAAGTACGATGGGACCGCTACTGGTGGAACGATGAGTGGCTGGACTTTGCCGCAATTCAACGCCACGTACCACCTGCCACCTCCCACGATCCTGGTGAACTCGGTGGGCCAGGAAGTCGCCACCTCGGAACTGACCGTCAAAATACCGGTGAACGTGACCAGTGCTCTGGCAACCAATACGACGGTTGATGTCTACATCGACCAGTTCGACCAAGGTCTTAAGGGCAGCCAGGATTTCAATGGCCTTTTGTTGGCGAAGAATGTGAAGCTGGAGTCACTCAGCACAAGCCAAGGACAAGATGCGTACACTGCGACCGCCACAGTCGATCTATCTCAATCCAACCTTGGTCTGTTACCTGTCCAATATTACCTCTACGCGGTAGTTCGAGACGGAACCAACACACCAATCGCCTCGACCCTGACCAGCGATGGTCAAGGCAGCTACCTGGAGGTCTTTAATAATGAGTTCGCCTTGACTGGGACCATCACGAACCAACTGAATCAGGATCTGAATGGTTGGACGGTCTTTGTGGACACGAACGGGAACGGACAATACGATCCCGATGAACCCCACTACACCACGACAACGGATGGTTTCTATGGCTTTTATGGGAATCAGCTTCCGACCGGATCGTTCGATGTCGTCCTTGAACAACTCGATTCTACAACGTACACATTTGACGCACCGAGCCAAGGCATACCCGCCTCGGGCTACACTCTTGTCAACGGGAGCCAAGGGCTCTCGACGAATGTGACCTGGGATGGAAGCACCCCTGTGACGGCCAACTTCAAAGCCGCCGAATTCAGTTCGATCGTTGGCATCGTGGAGGAGTCAGCAGATGTTCGTCTCGGCGGGTGGACTGTGTTTCTTGATGCGAATTCCAACGGCGAACTCGAACCTGGCGAGATCACGACGCTGACAAAGTCAGACGGTTCGTTCGCGTTTACAAATTTGATCGCGGGGGCGGTCACCTCGGTCACAGCATCGAAAGACCTTTCGTCACCAGCGACAGTCCTGAACCTGGCCGGGGCAGTTCCCCAGACATTGAAGGTGGGCGACCAGATCACGGTCTCTGGCACCTCCGTCGCCGACTACAACACAACCCACACGATTACGCAGATCAACGGGACGAACCTTGTCACGAACGTCGCGTTCACAACTGCCGCCACAGGTGGCCTCCTGACTGGCCCCGACGTGACCGAGACCGTCGCGCTCGCGGTATTGAACGGCTCCGCGGCGACTTATGCGTTTGCTTCCACTCAAGTGCAAGGGACGCAGGTGCTGGACGTCTCGGGGAACCCCAACGCTCAGAAGCACGTCGGGACGCTTCAGGAAAGTGCAGAGGCTGGCACAGCGGCATCATTCAACATCGACGACCACCCGAACGCAGGGACGGACAATCAGATCCTGAGTGTTCCGCAAGGCTCGACGATGGATGTTCCATATACGAGCGACCTCGAACCAGGGACAGGTACATTCTCGGCTGCCGGATGGATTCGTCCCGGTGACCTCAGCGAGAGAGCTGCGATTGCTGGGCTCCTGGAAGAAGGTGCAACCAGCGGCGGCTGGGAATTCGGGATCACGCCGAACGCTCTTCAATTCGCCGACCAAACTCAGCATACTGTTGAGGAAAAACCAGAGTTCGTTGCCGTAGCGGACTTCAATGCGGATGGGAAAGCGGACCTGGCCGTCGCCAACACAAGCAAGAACACCATTTCGATCCTGTTAAACACTACGAAGCCCGGTGCAGCCTCGGCTTCGTTCGTGACAGCGAACACCTTTGGGGTGGGGACCAAACCCAAGTACATCGCAATAGCTGACTTCAATGAAGACGGAAGGCCGGACATCGCAGTTGCGAATAGCGGGACAAACACAATATCCGTGGCCCTCAATCGGGTCCCTGCGGGGGCAACCACTGGTGCCAAATTCAGTACGCCACGCTCCATCACCGTGGGCACGGGTCCGAACTTCATTGCGGTAGCCGACATCAACCGGGACGGCAAGCCCGACCTCACCGTCGCCAATGCGGGTGGGAATTCGGTCTCGGTGCTACTGAATCGAACAGCCGGAGGGTCAGACACTCCTTCCTTCGCCAGCCAGGTCAGCCTGGTGATCGCGAATGGACCCACGTTTATTGCAGTGGAGGACTACAACGGGGACGGCAAGCCCGATCTCGCTGTCGCCAATGAACACAGCGACAATGTCTCCATCTTGCTCAACAAAACGAGTCTGGGCGGGAGTACCGCCTTGTTTGCCGATAAGGTCCAGATCTCCGCGGGGACTACACCGCAATATATCGCCGTGGGAGACTTCAATACTGACGGCAAGGTGGATCTGGCTGTCACCAACGCCGGGAGCAGTAACATCTCCATCATGCTCAACAGCACGTCTCCTGGATCGGAGACAGCTTCTTTCTCGCAACACCAGCACGCTGTTGGCACCAACCCGACGTCCATCGCCGCCGAGGATTACAACGGAGACGGTAAGGTCGATCTGGCCGTCACCAACGCCGGGAGCAACAACGTCTCGATTCTTCTGAATGAGACGGCCGCTCGGGCGAGTTCACCTTCGTTTGCCGAGGAGGTGCAGGTTGACGTTGGCGAGAGTCCCAGCTTTATCGTTGCGAAGGACTTCGACAATGATGGGAAACTCGATCTGGTGGTCTCCAATGCCGGTGGGAGTTCGGTCTCGGTGCTGCTCAACGAGACCGAAACCGGGGAGAGCACGGCGAACTTCCGTTCTGCCGTTGAGCTTACCACTGGGAGTGCGCCGCTGACCATTGCGACATCAGACTTCAACGGCGACGGCAAACCCGACATCGTTGCACCCAATTCGGGAGCCAGCACAGTCTCGATTCTGCTCAATCAGAGTGTCCTCGTCGGTCGCGGTGGGGCAGATTTTGCCACGTACCAGACCACATCGGTTGGAGGAGCCCAGAGTAGCCAATTGATCGAGGTTGACTTCAACGTCGATGGCAAACCAGACTTTGCTGTACCCTACTTCGATTCGGGTGCAGGAGTCACTGTCCTCACGAACCGGGGTACCCCCGGCAGTGACACTGCGAGCTTCGGCAGCAACTCCTTCCAATTCGGCAGCACCTCAAAATTACTCGTGCGAGCACCTGACTTCAACGGTGACGGCAAACCCGACCTTGCTGCCGCGTTCACAGACAGCCAGGACAAGGTCTCTGTCCGGATCAATACAACAACGCCAGGAGCAACTTCTGCCACATTTGGAGAGGAAGCACTATTCGACCTGCATCACCCTGGAAAAGATCTCGTCACGCCCGACATCAATAGTGACGGGAAACCCGACCTGGTAGTTCCTTCTGCAGCGAACGCCGACAAGGGCATTTCTGTGTTACTCAACTTGACGAACCCGGGTGCGACGAAAGCGAGTTTTACTGGCCATACCACACTCAATTCCGGCATCCAGATCCCGAAGATCGTGCAGGTCGCGGATTTCAACAACGACGGCAAACCAGATCTCGTCGTTGCTGGACTCGCGAAAAGCGACAACGCGTTCGCCGGGATAACGGTATTGCTCAACACAACGTCTCCTGGGGCAACGAAGCCAAGTTTCGCATCCGCAAAAGAGTTCGGAACTCACAATACCGTCACGTACATTGCAACTCCTGACATCAATGGGGACGGGCGGCCAGACATTGTCGTTGGCAATGAAGATAGCGACTTTGTCTCGGTGTTGCTAAACACGACGTCAGCCGGGTCCTCCACAGCCAACTTCACAAACCACACGAATTTCAGGAGTATCGGAGAAGACCCAGTCTACATCGAAACTTCCGACCTCAATGGTGACAGCAAGCCCGATTTGGTTGTCGTCGATCAAGCCACTAACGCGGTTTCGGTTCTGATAAATAACACGACCCCAGGGTCCACCTCACCATCCTTTCACGGTGCCAAGACGTTTGCTGTCGCGAAGACCCCGACTACGGTCAGCGTCGGTGACCTGAACCTTGACGGACGCCCCGACCTTGTGGTCTCCTCGACAGGCTCGACGGAGCTTGCAGTTCTATTTAACCGCACAACACTTGGGGACGACTCGGCCACTTTTGAAAAAGCAACCCTCCTCAAGACGGGAATCAACCCCGGTTTTGCTCAGGTGACGGATATCAATGGTGATGGGAAACCGGACCTGGTCGCCAAGCACAGAGGAGAGAATGCGAACGAGAACGCCGCGATCATTATGAACACTTCGGAGTTTGATGACTTCGGCACCTATGTGACTCTTGCAGAAAACTCTAGTTCAGGACCTGGTTCTCTGACACAGGTCGACTCCGTGACCCCGATTCAGGAAGACACATGGTATCACTTGGCGTTCACCTACGATCCCAACGCGGACATCAACGGCGATGACACCGGCGCGGGGACTGTGAACCTGTACGTCAACGGAGCGCTTACAGCGACGAGTACAAGCCGGGGCACGTTGCCGGATGGGGCCGACGTCTCCAGTCCTTCCAAAGCGAACTTCCTCGTCGGCCATCTGTTCGATGGCTTTCTCGACGACATCACCGTCTGGAACAATGTCCTTACCGCAGACCAGGTCCAGGCACTCTATAACGGGACCACATCACCGAGTTACATGCAGACTTCGCCGACGAACCCGGACACGTACACCGTGTCCCTCAGCGGCGCATTCGATGTGAAGTCGGGCAGTCAATTTACGATCCAACAATCGACCACTGTCTCGGGGACTGTCCAGTCGAATTCTCTCAGTAATTCCCAGCTCGGCGCTGCCGAACCTGCAGAAGGATGGACTGTCGAGCTTCTCGACGATGTCGATCAGACGGTAACTACAACGATGACAAATGCCAACGGGGGTTACATCTTTGCTGGGCTGACGCCTGGGACCTATCGATTGCAACTGGCCCATCCCGATGGGTATCGACCAATCTTGTTACCCAACGAGGGAGCGTCGTTCGATCTCGAAGCCGGAACTCGGCTGGAAGGGCAAGATTTCGCAGTTGCACAGCTTGGTCAGATCAACGGAACTCTTCTTGACGACTTGAACGGAGACAGTCAACCGGACCTAGGCTCCCAGGGCCGCGCAGGAGTGAGGGTCTACCTGGATGTCAACCAGAACGATTTGTTCGATCCCGAAACTGACCTCTCCACAATTACGGTAGATGCAGGTGCCTACGCTTTCGATGGTTTGGCGGACGGAGACTTTGAGATTCACCTCAACGATATTCCGGGGCGATTGCTCACGAGTCCTTCGGGCGGTGTTCACGAAGTGTCGGTTGTGAACGGCACCCCGATCCCTGAAGCATCCTTCGATTTCCTGACGACTGAGAACACTTCACCGGTGATCACGTTTCTGAAGACCGCACCAGCCGTCGAAGGTTACCCGTTCGGTCTCGAAGTCGCATTCACCAATTCCAATTCTGCCTCCGACTTCAGCGACGTGACGATCGACTGGGGAGACGGGACATTGACAACACTGGGGGTGAGTCTGACGAACGATGAAGGAGCCTTCTCTGCGGAACACACTTACTCCGCCAGCGACCTTCACGATGCCACGATCACGATCACCGACGGAGCGGACCCCACGGTCTCCACGACACGCCATTTCACAGCCATCATTTTGGACACGTTGATTTCTCCAGTGTCGGACATCACTCTCGGGGAAGACGCTTCGGTCGCTTTCTTTGTCGGGCTGACTCGCGCAGCGGAAAATCTGGACCTTGTGTTCTCGTTGGAGGCGAGTGCTCCCTCGGCAGCGAGCATTGATCCGCACACCGGTCGATTTGCTTGGAGCGGTTCGGATGAACTCGGTGTGTATCCGGTTACTGTTCGGGTCACCGATTCGACAACGCCGAGCATCACCGACACCCAAACGTTCAGTGTCGTGGTGCAGGGACCGCCACCAGTGTTCATTCAAGATGACACGCTATTTGCTCTGGGTACGAATGCCGATGACATCGTCCTCCTGACCACCGACGGCAGCATCCTGAACGTCGACTGGAACGACACTCAGTTCAACTTCGATACCAGCTCGTTCAGTCATATATCGGTCACGACTGGGGACGGTGCGGACTCCATCAGCCTCTCAGGTGGACCGTGGACCGGTGAATCCATCGAACTCAATGGTGGTCCTGATGATGACACCTATCAGTTCGTAACGACCAACGCCACAGTGAACATTCTCGACGCCGAGGGTAAGAACTCGCTGGACTTCACCGACGCAGTGTCCGGCGTCACGGTCGACCTGGGACTCGACCAGGGACAGGGACAGGCCATTGACACTGTCAACAACATCGTGACCCTAGATGGTCGTTTCACGAACCTCACGGGTAGTGCGTTTGACGACACCCTCCTGGGGAACCAGCAGGTGAATACCATTCTCGGATTGGCAGGGAAAGACACGATCGAAGGTCGTGACGGAAACGATGTCCTCAACGGTGGACTCAACGATGACACCATCTTTGGTGGTCTCGGGGACGATGTCATCGAAGGAGATACTGGGGCGGACGTTGTCCACGGCAACTCTCCCGAACTCGATAACGCCTACGAGTTAGCCGCCAAGTACGGTTTCTTCAACTCGGGTAACTTCCATTACAACTGGGGTGGTCGGCAAGAGAAATGGTTCCTCGGGGAGGGCTACCAGTGGTACTTCGTGGTGTCCACAGGGAATGTCTACCGATGGAACGGGGAAGCTGCTGCCTCGGGCACAAAGGTCGGTTCGGTAGATCGGTCTTTCTACACGGCTCCGTACATGATCTTCGATGCGGCGGACACCAACGATGCGGCCAACCAACACGCTCTGGACCTCGACCAACAGTACAGCTTCACCACGAATGGGAACTACGTCTACAACTGGGGTGGTCGACAAGAAAAATGGTTCTGGGATCAGGACTACAACTGGTACTTCATTCTGCCCGATGGTTCGATTCATCAGTGGGACCGGTCGGCGGGTGCCGAAGGTCCTCTGGTTGCGGAGGTGAGCCCCTTCTTCTACGACAATCCCGACCGGCTTGTCCTCGCAACGGACTATGCGACGGCGACGGACTACGGCATCTACTCTGTGGGGGCGTATGCCTATAACTGGGGCGGCAAGAACGAGAAATGGTTCGTCGGACAGGAGGACGAACGATACTTCATTTTGCCAACGGGGGACGTGTACCTGTGGGACGGGAGTTCGTCGGCCAATGGGACGTGGAAGGGCAAGGTGAGTGGGCGATTCTATCAACAACCCGACATGGTCTATCCGGTCTTGGTCCGAAGCGACGACGACCAGCTGTCCGGTGGACTCGGGATGGATGACCTCTCCGGTGGCTATGGACAGGACACAGTTCGTGGAGGCGACGAAGCCGATGTAGTGTCCGGTGGGATGGGCAACGACATTCTCCTGGGAGGAGCGAGCAGCGATACGATCTCCGGCGGAGACGGTCGAGACGTTGCCGTCGGAGGTGACGGGGGAGATGACATCCGCGGAGGTTTGGACGACGACCTGCTCATCAGCGGCTCGACGATCTATGATGCAAACCCGGTGGCTCTCGCGTCCATCTTGAATGAGTGGACGTTACCAACGCCCTACGTCCTGCGTGTCGAACACCTCCAAGAAGGTACGGGGTTGATCCTCAATGGTGTTCGTCTCGTACCGGAGTCTACCGTATTGCCGGATGCGGAAGACAACGAGGTGTATGGTGATGCTGGCCAGGACTTCTTCTTTGCCAAACTCGACGAAGTGAAGGACAAACAAGAAGACGAAATCTGGGTCCTGTTGGACTGAGATTCGTTGGCAATGGAAGACCGTTGGGATGGCGGGCGGAGTCCAAAGACTCCGCCCGTTTCGTTTCGTCCCTAAAGTCGGCTGGACTCAGCATTCGAATCTCTTGCCCGGTGGCTCATTCACACACACGTCAACGGGCGAAGCCGTAGGAAGGCCGGATGCCTTGCATTTCGGTGATTTGGCTGGAGGCGACCAGACGACTGTCCGGGGAAAGGGCGACAGCACGCAAATAACTTGGAAGCTGGAACTTGACCGTTCCAAGACGAGCGACGGCTCCTTTCGGAAGTGGATGGCCGTGGACATCGCAGCTTGGAGTCGTTGACTGGGCTCCTGCCCAATGGTTGTTGACAGCCAACAGAGTCACGAACACCAACAGAGACATGAGTTGCATTACGAACCTCCTGTCGTAGAGATGGCAAAAGGGGAGCAGGAAAAAGAACCCAACCCGACACGAGTGGATTCTCTTCACTCGTGTTTCGTGCCTCTCCGTTTCCAAATAGTCATGATCTCGCATTGACGTTCTTAAGCGTAGAGAACACAAAACAGAGTGTCA
>CAYYUU010000181.1:0-9932 GCA_964474955.1 uncultured Alcaligenaceae bacterium
ATACAACCTACTGATTTTATCAAACGCAAAATGGAATAAAAAGATATACGCACAGAACGTGCTCTGAAAGGATCCCGCACTCCAAACGCAGATGCGATGGAAAAGAATGGTTGGACTATTTTCGGACTGCACGAGATAGGAATTCGAGCAGGGACACCGGTACACACATTTGATGTGATACTCGGAAATTAAGAAGCCAACTTCTTCCGCAGAGCTTCAACACGATCTCGCAACGCTCGCGTTCGTGGACTTCTCGGCGCGACTCGTTCCAGTTCTACCAAATACGATTCGGCTTCCGACACGTTCGGAATGGCCAACAACGTCTCGATACAAGCCACAAGATATGGTTGTTGGTTGCCTTCTTGTCGGAGCAACTTGGCCAACAGATCGGCAGCGAGGCGATACTCTTTACGCTGGCGATACAAGTTCGCCAACGTCCACATAGCTTCGACGTCTGTCTCGCGAATCTTCAGATACTCGCGCAATGTCGAGATGGCTTCGTTCACGCGTTTCGGATTGGTCGCGAGGACCAAGCCTCGCGTCCGCAGAGTTTCGGGATCGAGGCTTTGCCTGTTCTTAGGTTCGCCAACGAGTCCGAGGGCTTTCCGGAATTTGGCGGGATCGTTTTGGCGTGCCAGAGCCAATGCGAGTTTGTTCTTCGCGACCGTTTCGAGTTCGCCCGGGAATTGGTTACGGGGGGCGGTCATCTCCAGGAGAATCGCTTCGGCCTTGGCATATTTGCGGTTTCGCAAATAGAAATCAGCGAGGTGCTTCCAGGCGAAGTAATCGGTCGATGCGGCGGCTTTTCGAAACGTGGCTTCGGCTCTGGCCGTTTCTTCGATGGCGTCGTAACACCGAGCCATGGTCAACGTCGCTCGCTCGGCGGGCATCTTTTTTCGGAGTTCCGAGAACGCTTCTCGGATGCGGTCTTGTTGTTTCGTCTGGTGCAAGTATTGCACCCACGCAATCCACACGTCGGGGACGTATCCGGAATGCAGCGTGAGGCGTTGCAACACGTCACCCGCATGTTTTAATTGACCGGCCTTTTCGTAGACGTTTGCCAACCAAAGCCGGTCGCGGTAGTCGCGGGCGTTCGGGGAAACGGCAGCCTTGGCGAACCGGATGGCCTCTGTCTTGTGACCCTGGAGAAGGGCCACTTCGGCAGCCAATTTGGACTCGGCTTTGGAAAGTTGTCCGCGCTCCTTCAGCCTCCTAACGAGGCCGGTCGCGTCGGCATACCGCCGCTGCCGCAGGAGCAATTCGCCCAACTTGAGGACCGTTTGTTCTTGTGTCGCGCCGACTTCGACGGCCCGGAGATAATAGTCCGCCGCCGCCTTCTCGTTGCCTTCCTTCTCGGCCATGCGTCCGGCCAACAGCAAAGCGCGAGTCCAATCCGGACGGACCTTTTGTAGACGGTTCAGTTGGAGCCGAGCTTCGTTCCACGACTTTGTGTCTCTTGGGCTATGAAATGCCACGATCCACGCCGCACGACCAAACCGCCAGAGCGTTCCTTCGGGGCCTTCGAGTCGTTCGAGTTCACGAACTCGTTTCGCCGCCTGTTCCTTCCGATATTTCCGAAGTGCCGCATCGAGCAGGAAGAAACGACTTGGGATGTCTTTGGGATTCCGGTTGGCAATCGGTTCCATCATCTGGATGGCCTGAGCATAGTCGCCCTTTTCGGCGAAGGCGAGCGCGAGATGGCGGCGAAGAGGCGTTCGTTCGTCCTGAGCAAACCGATCGATCTTGGGCGCGAGATTCGCCAATCCTTTCCGCGCCGTTCGCGTATCCTTGGAATTCCAAAATCGAATCCACGCCAGGAAAGTGGTCGGAGTCTCTCCAAATTCCTGCTCGATTTGGGTGAGCATCCGCTTGGCTTTCGCGTCATCTCCTTCTGTCCGGGCCAGGTCTGCCAACGCCAGACGTAAACGCAGCTAGTCTTCTTTTTCCGAGATCGACCCATTCGCCAACGCATCTTGCAGAACTTCTCTGGCCCTGGCGAATCGGCGTTCGGCGACTTGCCATTCGACTCGCGCCAGGATTCCCCGGATCGATTTGGCTTGCTCGGGCGTCAAGTCTCGCACCAGGTCCCCCACACGAGTCCAGTTTTGTTCACTCGGCGGGAGTTGTTGGTTCTGCAGTGCCAGGGCTTCGGCGAGCAACAAGTTCGTGTCGGGTGGAGCGTCCGGTAAGCGTGCCAGACGTCGCAATGTCCGAACGGCGTCGGTCCCGCGGTTCGCCCCGACGAAGGCCGCGGCTAAGCCGTACTTAGCCAAAGTCCATCCGGGCCGCGCCGAGATGGCTCGTTGATGCTCGAGTATCGCGCGGTCCGGATCACCGAGGTGACGATAGCATTCCCCGAGAAGAAAATAAAATTGTGCCTTCCACGCCGACTTGACGAGTTCAGTCCGTCGGTCCTCCAGAAGTTTTCGAGATTTGCCCCAGTGTCCCTCTTGCATCCATCGGCGGGCTTGCAGACAAGCCGCCGCATTCGGCAGCATTTGTTTTTTTCGGAGGGACTCCAGCACGGTGTCGGCTTCTTTGAGGCGGCCCGCGCTGACCAACAATTCGGCCAGCGTCACGTTCAACAGCCGCGCATTGGGGACTTGCTTGAGTCCCGTGCGCAAGATCGAAATGGCCTTCTCCGGATGATGCTGGGCCACATGGATTTTCGAAAGCCTCGCATAAATCTCTTCGTTTTTCGGATGATCCTTGGTCCCTTGTTCGAGCCATTTGGCCGCTTCGGAAAGTTGCCCTCGGCATTCGTCGAGTTTGGCCAAACTCAAGAGGATGCTGGCATTCTTCGGAGCCAAATCCAAAGCTCGCGCAAGATCTTTTCTCGCGGCCTTGGTGGAACCACGCCCCTGGAGATAGCGACCACGCGAAACATAAACGAGGTAAGATTTGGGATTGGCCGCGACCATTCGATCCAACACCCTCAGGACGTCTTGCGGTCGGTCCAGATCGTGGTGTAACAATCGGGCCAGTTCCACGTAGCTCTGGATCGATTTGGGATCGTACGTGATGGCCTCACGATAAGCCCGTTCGGCGTCGGCAAACCGTTCCAGAGAGGCATAACATCCGCCTAACTCGAACCACAATTTGGCATCGTTGGGGGCCTCCTCCAGAACGATCTTGATGTGTTTCGCGGCCTCTTTGACGAACCCAAGATCGAGCGACATCCGTATCGCTTCGAGGCGCAACTTGGTGTTCTGCCCGTCGCGAAGAAGCGCCTGTTCGACAAGGCCGAGAACCTGAATGAGGTCGGCGTCCGAGGTGGCCACCTTGTCCAGCGTGAGAGCGTACTCGACCAACGCTTGGGTGTCGTTCGGCCTTCGTTGCAGATATCCTTGGTAATACAGCAGAGATTCTTGGTGGGCTTCATTCTTCGCCGCACGACGAGCATGCTCCAGCAAGGAGGGAGCATTGCGGTCGACCTGCCAGCGGTGAACGAAGTAGATTGTTCCGCAAACGAGAACGAGACCCAATATGGTCCCGCCCAACAATGACAGATTGATTTTGCGACGCATGAGTTGCTTCGTTGAAGGTCAGAAGGGACTGTCGGATAGTTCTGTGTTGAGTTGTATTTGCGAGTGTCGCCTTTCACTCCGCGAAAGGACGCCAAAGACATACGTTCTTTCTCTGGAAACGCGAAACTCCAGAGAGCGTATCTCTTTAGGGTCGTTCGCATCGGTTTTGGGCTTTCCGGGTTTGCAACAGGCCGTATCGCTGTTTATGTTGTCGGTCCCAACTCAAGGCGGAGCTACACTCCGAGGTCCCCAATCGATGGCAGTGGCGAACTCCCAAATTCGAGACGGGGACCGGAAATTAGGTACACAAAAAACACAAAAATACCTCGCCCTGATTTTTGTGTTTTTTGTGTATGCGTTTTGGGCCTCCCGCTCGAAAACCGACCTTTCGGAACTGCTCCCGCCAGGGTCAAAAAAACGTTCGCAAAACGCGCAAAACCCTGATCACGAGTTCTTGCGCGTTTTGCGTACACATGTGCGGACTCGGATTCGAAACAACACCACCAAGGCGTTCTTTCAAAGGAGCGAAAGACGACACTCTCCGAACAAACTCAATGACGACTCTTATTGATCCGTCCGACTCCGCGAAAGGCGACACTCCCAACAACACCACGAACACGTCTCTAATTGATCAGGCAGCGTCAATGAAAAACAGGTGATGCCCGAGGAACGGAATCGGAGATCACCTATTGGAAGTATAGCCCATTCAGACTGGAATGAGGAAATGGAGTTGTGTGGTCGTTTACACGACCGTAATATCCTTCTTGGCCAGTGGCCGTTTTTTTCGTCGACGGCCAACGAAGTACAGGGCTGGTAGTCCCAAGAGGCCGAGAAACAAGGCCGCCGGTGCCGGAATCACCTCCCCGGGCGGTGGGTTATCGCCATCACGTTGCCGCTGCCGTTGTCGTTGTCGCTGGGACTGTCCTTGACCTTGCCTTTGGTTGACGTTTTGGCTCTGGTTGACAATGACGTCGGCTGTCGAATCCCCATCCGTACCGGAGTCGGTGTCTCCCTCGCCCATGCCATTACCACCGCCATTCCCGCCACCGGTGCCACCGCCGAATCCACCAGTACCCGCCGGGGCAACGCCAAAACCTGCAGGAAATCCGATTCCTCCACCTCCTCCGACACCCCCACCACCGACCTGACCACCAAGGGTCCCGACGCCTGCTCCACCAGCTGCGGGGACAGCTGGAGCAGCAGGGGCAGGGGATTGAGGAGAAGGAGCTGTCCCCGGTGCTATTCCAGCAGCCAGTTCGGCCAAAACCGCACCATCATTGAATGCGACCTGTTGAATGTTCGTCTTCATTGCCTTCGGATCTTTGAGCACGACCGATCCGTCGAGCGGTGGCAAGTCGGTCGTGAATCCAAAGACCGGACTGTGCTGCCCCACTTTGATCGTCTCCTTATCGATCCAGTCTGCCCGGAAGACGAGTTGTTTGCCCACCTCGCCGTTGAGATTCGTAGGGCGAAAGTTTTTGTTGTCGACGATGCCATCGTTGTTGCTCTGGTAGAACTGATTGTAGGCTTGGGCCAACCGAATTGCGGTGTCCACTTCCGCATACGACAGCTGCACGAACGACGGCTCATTGGCCCGAACTTCCGCGTTTTTGATGTTCTTTTGGAAACTTGCAGGCAAGATTTTGGCCGCGTTCTGCATCACCGCCGGACCTACTTTCTGAGTGGCTCGCCCCAAACTCATGGGATTCCGAAGGTTGTAGGCCGGAGAAAGCACTTCGTATGGCTGGGGAAGGAGTTCGTGTTGAATTCCTGGAAAAGCCGACACAGGCAGGATGGCCGTTTTTTCCTTTTCCCCCTCGGCCACGGCCACCGTGCCATCAAATTTTCGCGGATATACTTCCCCCAGCTGCAGCCCTTGTCCGGCAAACTGTCCCCACGATGTAATGTATCGCGGATCGACTCGCAAGCGAATCAGGGCCGTGGCGATGGGGTTGCCTTCGCTTTGATTGGCGGCCGCTGGCCGGATCGGAATCGGTTCCAATCCGCGGTCATTGACGACTTGATACAAGTACAGATACTTCGCTTCCTGGTCCAGTCGCGGCGAATACTTGCCATCAAAATCCAAGCCAGGCCGGAAGGATTGGTCAAATGCCCGGGCGCCAACGCCCCACGTGTCGCCCTCTTCCCCTAGCCGCTCCAACACAACAAAGAAAACCGTCCCACCGAGCCCCTTGTAGGAACCGGAGAAGGATACGCGTTGGACTTTTCCGTTGTCCTTGACGCCATCCGCGGGACTCCCTGGTCGAGTGAACCCTTTTCGAACGACCGAATTGAGAGGCTGGAACGTCGGTGGTTGGTTTTGTTCTTGGGCAAGAGTGGAAAGTCCGAGGCCGACTGCGAACGTAAGTAATGCGAGTCCGCCCACTATTCTCAAGGTGTGGATTAGTCTAATGTTGGCCATATTTCCGTTCCTGCTTTTGCCTCTCGTGTCCCATTTACCGTCACGGGAGCTATCAGGAGATCAAGCAAGGAATGCGCCAATCAATCCTGACCATTGCATTCTACATAAAATGTCCGTCAATTGCTCGAATTCCGCAGAAAAAAATGCTTGGCGGAGAGTTCCTCAACCGTAGACAAGCCTTTCTTCCAGAACGACCGTTAACCTCTCCCGAGCACCGTTTACAAGGATGTTAATTTTCGGGAACATCGTCTTGGTGCTCCGAACTGTAGGACGGGTTGGCAAACCTGTCTTTTGCTTTGTCCGTAGAACAGGCAAAATGCCTGTTCGTTCTTTTCGACAGGTTCCAAACCTGTCCGGCGGAACAAATTCCAAAATCCAGAGGCGGGCCCTCTGCGTGTCGCGGATACCTCTCGCTCGGCGTTCTTTATACAATGAGGAAAAATACAATGAGGAAAAGGCGCGTCACACGATATTCACACCCAGGAATGTCGCCCCATTCGTCGGGGAAGGTCACGCCAGTTCCTTAGTCCCAGAAAAGATAACGCGGCAAGACCACCTCCAGATCGGTAATTCCAGTCTCATGGCCCAACGGACGCTCGATTTCACCGAACACAAACGAAACCAACTCGGTAAATATCTCTCGGGTCATTTCGAAGGGGAAGTCAGGTTCGACGAAACGTCGCTACGATTGTACAGCACCGACGCGAGCATCTACGAGGTTCGGCCGTTGGGAGTCCTCGTGCCCAAGACTCGCGCCGCCCTCCAGACGTGCGTCCAACTTTGTTTAGAACTAGAACTCCCCATCATCCCGCGGGGCGGCGGTTCGAGTTGCTCCGGGCAATCCATCGGAGCCGGGATCGTCATCGATTGCAGCAAATACTTGAATCGAGTGCTCCAGATCGATCCGCAAGGCCGTCGCGTCGTTGTAGAACCGGGCGTCGTGTTGGACCAATTGAACCGCGAGGCTGGCCAACATGGGCTTCAGTTTGGGCCCGACGTAACCAACGCTGGCTGCGCCACGTTGGGCGGCATGATTGGCAACAACTCCGCGGGCGTTCGTTCGATCGTCTACGGAAAAACCATCGACCACGTTCAATCTCTCGAAGTCCTGCTGGGCGATGGGAACTCCGCAACCTTCGATGCCCTCGCCCACGACGAATGGTCCCTGAAGGAATCCGGGAGAACGCTGGAGGCGCAACTTTACCACTCTGTGCGGCGCATCGCCGAACGCAACTTGGACGAAATCAAACGCCGCTTCCCGAAAGTTCCTTGCCGGGTAAGTGGATACAATCTTGACGTCTTCGCCAAAAAATTCACTCCCTCCACGACCAAACCTCCCGCCGCTGGGTTGCACCAACTCGTAGTCGGGAGCGAGGGAACTTTGGCGTTCGTCACTAAGGCCGAGCTAACTCTTGTCCCCAAACCGCACTGCGTCGGTCTTCTCGTGCCTCAATTCCGCTCGATGCGAGAAGCGTTGGACTCCGTGGCGAATTGTCTGGAATACAACCCCAGCGCCGTCGAACTTCTCGAGGGCGAACTTCTGCTGGCAATCGAGCACCTCCGAAAAGACCAAGGGCGAAAGCAAGAAGGCGAACAGCTTCCCTTCCGCCTATCGCCCGAGTCTTGCTTGTTGCTCGTGGAGATGTCAGGAGCCTCCGAAACGGAAGTCTGGCGAAAACTCAACGATCTAAAATTTCGGTTGGAGCGAACACACCGACTCACGGCGGCCATGGCGACGACCGAACCGAATGCGAAAGAACAACTCTGGAGGGTGATGCGTCTTGCGGCCAACGGCCTTCCCAGTGGTCGGCAAACGCTTTGGCGTGGTGCCCCCGTGCCGTTCGTCGAAGACACTGCCGTTCCGCCCGCCGTCCTGCCCGAGTTTGCGATGCGATTCCAAGAAGTCCTCAAAGCCCACGAGACGACCGGGGCTTTTTATGGACATGCTGCCGCAGGCTGCCTGCACGTCCGGCCCGTGCTGGACTTGAAACGCACTCAAGACATCGACCGGATGCGGAAGATCACCGAGGACATCACCACCCTCGTCAAGCATTACGACGGATCGTTGAGCGGAGAACACGGAGACGGTTTCGCCCGGAGTGAGTGGACTCGGAAGATGTTCGGGCCGCGCGTCTATCAGGCCTTCTGCCAAGTCAAAACCGCCTTCGATCCCAACAACCTGTTCAACCCAGGAAAGATTGTACACGCACCTTCGATGACGGAGAATCTGCGCGCCGGAGGTTTTGGCTCCGACGGGGCCTCGCCAAAACCGCCCCGGGAACTCGAAGGTTTTCGCGTCCCCAACTATCGACCGAAAGAACCAGGGACCGTTTTCGATTACCTGGGAACCGGAGGGTTCGCCCGGTCGGTAGAACTGTGCAACGGCTCAGGCGTGTGCCGAAAGATCGACGGTGGAACGATGTGTCCCTCGTATCGGGTCACGCGCGACGAAAAAGACAGTACCCGGGGCCGAGCCAACTCATTGCGGTTGGCTCTGGCGAGTGAAGATCCCGTTGCCGAGTTGCGGAAAGACGCCACGCACGACGTTTTCGATTTGTGTGTGATGTGTAAGGCATGCAAGTCCGAATGCCCAAACAGCGTCGACGTGGGGAAGTTCAAGTCCGAATTTCTCAACATATACCATCGAGCATCTCCACGGCCGCCATTTCACTTTGTCGCCGGATGGCTCCATCGCTGGTATCCAATAGCGGCGGCGTTCCCGGAGTTGGCGAACTGGCTCGGTCGCAATGGGATTGCGCGTTGGTGGATGGAACAACTCGGTGGGGTAGATCGACGACGGACGCTCCCGCGGCTCCACCGCAAGACTTTCCGGCGGTGGTTCGCTCGACACAAGCCGCATCCAAAGGCGGGCTTCGCGGGCAAAGTGTTGCTTCTCGATGATTGCTTCACGAACTACAACGAGCCCGAAATCGGTAAGGCCGCGGTGGCCGTGTTGGAGGCGAGCGGTCACTCCGTGGAGTTGGTCTCGATACCGTGTTGTGGGCGGCCGATGATCACGTTGGGATTCTTGCCGCATGTTCGAAAACTGGTCGGGCAACAAGTTTCGCGGCTGGCCCAACGGGCTCAGCATGCGACCGCCATCCTCGGGCTGGAACCAAGTTGCTTGTTGACGCTCGTCGACGAATGGCCGGAACTCGTTCCGTCTCAGGCGACCCGAGTGATTGCCGCCAAGACTCACCAACTCGACCACTGGCTTGCCTCGCAGTTGTTCGAAAACCGCTTTGCGCTCCGATTCCACAAACGCCAGGAAAAGTGTGTCGTCCACGGACACTGTCACCAAAAGGCCCTCCTTGGAGCCGAGGGAACCGTGGAAGCGCTGCGATTGATCCCACAGCTGAACGTGACATTGCTCGAAACTGGGTGCTGCGGGATGGCTGGCCCGTTCGGCTACGAAAGGCAACATTACGATGTCAGTGTGGCCATCGCGAACCAAGAATTGCTATCCAAACTGAGGGAAGCCCGTCCAGCGACGGTGGTCGCGCCGGGCACTTCCTGTCGCCACCAAATCCGAGATCTCGCGGCAACCCGAGCAATGCACCCTCTCGAAGTGTTGGCCCAACAAATGGAGACGTGAGGGAATGGGAATGGAAGTTGCTCTTCGCTCCCCGAAAGGTGTTTGGGTTGTTTGTCTCTGTCGTAGGTACACGCGGCTCGCGTGTACCAAAGAAACCTCAGCCAAGACAAAAGTACACGCGGCTCGCGTGTGCCTACTACTTGGTCACGGCACACGGAATGTGCCGACTATTTTATCCCTTCACCGTCATCAATGGATATAACTCCACGACCGGGTGAGCCACGTCGGCCCCTTTCAGCGTCTCCACGACAGGAGTTATTTCTTTGTACGCATATGGGGCTTCTTTCTTCAATTCATCACGCCACTTGTCCAATATATCCCGACGATTCTTGATGTCCTGTCGTTTGGGATCGACCGCCGTAACGACTCGGAACTCATCCAGAAACTG
>CAYYUU010000182.1:0-9917 GCA_964474955.1 uncultured Alcaligenaceae bacterium
TTGGTATTCTCCGGCATTTATGGCCCGAAAATCTGCGAACGTTCAGTTCTGCGAACGCCCATCTTCTTCCGCATCCAATTCCAGGTCTGCAAGATGCCGAAGGCGTTCCAACAGCCGACGAATTCGGCGGTCGGAGATGTCGAGTTCCTTGGCGATCTCGACGTTGTTGTAACCCTCAAGACGCATCTCGCAAATCCGACGATCGATGACCGAGAGTTGGTTCAAGAAATGGTTCACTTCGTCGAGCAATTGGGAAGTTTCTTCGGGCGTGGGCTCCTTGGATTTGGCGAGCGACGTCAAGACCTTCAGGGAGTTTTCGCTCCCGGCTTCGAGCCGGGCATCACGCTTGCCTTGCTGGTGAAAAGTGATCTGACGGAATGTTTTTCGCAAGGCAATTCGAAAGAGGAGTTTCCCAACGTCGTCCGGGTTTTCGGCCTGAAATTCTCCCGCACGAACTCTCTTGAAGAATGTTCCGAAGACGGACTGCACGACGTCCTCGGGATCAACCCGGCCAACGATTTGTTGGTTCATCCGCTGGCTCACGAGATGAAGGAGTCGCTTGACGTAGCGGTCGAAGAGTTCCTGGGCAGCCTCTTGATCTCCGGACCTCCAGAGTTCGAGGCACTCTCCGTCGGACAAATCTTCGCGTGCCATTTGGGGATCCTCATTCACTCTCAACAAGAGATGGTCCATTATACAGGGCTCGGCAGTCCGACGAAGCAACGCCGGACAAGTCCAACCTCATTACTTCGGCAACACGTTCGGGGAAGACGGCTTGAACGTTCAAGGAGTTGGTATAATTATACGACGGGTGCCGACACTTTTCAGGAGCCAAAGGGATCGAAACCTGCCGAAGTCTGTAAGACAGGTTAAAAACCTGTCCTTTGATTTCTTGGACAGGGTAAAAACCTGTCCTACGGCCCAAAAAGGGAACGGACTTTTTCCCAGCGATTCCTAAAAGATTGTGTTCCCCTCGCTCCCGTCTTCTCCAGTCCAAGACATTAACACCTATTCTTCGGGGTTCGCAACAGCATGCCTGATCTTGGAAACCTTGACAATCTAGATTCCGCTCAGTGGGAACAGGTTCACCAATTGGCGAATGAATTCGAAGAAGCGCGACGCAAGAACCCACTGACGACTTTGGATCCCTATCTGGAGAAAGCCGACGAGAAGCTCCGGCCTTTCTTACTCGTCGAGCTAATCAAGAGTGATCTCGACATCAGTTGGGCGGCCAACGAACGGGTGTATCTGGAGGACTATCTGACGCGATACGAAGATGTCGTTCCCGCCGCGTCTGTTCCTGCCCACCTCATTTTGGAAGAGTACCATCTCCGAGTAAACCAGGGCGACATTCCTCACGGGGACGTTTCCAGCTACCAGAACAGGTTTCCCAACCAGTTCGAGGAACTTGCACAATTGATCACCAAGGAGAAAGAGTCCGAACCCCTCGACCAGGGAACCACCGAGCCTGCCGGGACTGACACACCATCGCCGGCAAATCCGCCACCGTCTGCCGAAAATGACGGCACTCTCATCGGTCGAAGCCAACGGATCCCGAAACCAGATCAGCCATCGGAATCGCCGAGGGTGGAAGTCTATGAGCCTCCCAAAACGAACGAAAGGCCCGAAAGTTCCGAGGGGACGCTCCGGACCGGTGGAGGAACCGACGAGCCGAACCAAAAAATCGAACCGAACGAAGCCGGCCAATCGGTTGGCGGCTATACGCTCGTCGAGAAACTCACCCAGACGGAGATCGTAGAAGTTTGGAAGGCAAAATCACCAACCCAGCAACCTGTGGCCCTCCAACTCGTCCGATATGCATCCGGTGCCGAGGGGCGTCTCGATGAATCGCCTGCCTTCAAAAAGGCCGAACAGCTGAACCATCCAAACCTCTTGCCGTGGCATCACCACTTCGAAAGCGATGACAAACTGGTCGTGGTCTCGGACCTGCCCGATGGGACGCTCGCCAATCGCCTGAAGGAATGCCAAAGACAAGGTCACAAGGCCATCCCGCCCGAGGAACTGTTGAACTACATTCGCGACCTCGCCAACATCCTGGGATACCTCAAGACCGAGGGCCTGAGTCCCTGGGAGGTGCGTCCCGAGAACGTGCTGCTGATGCGAGGCCAGGCGTACATTCTTCATCTTGGGTTGCCCGAGTTCCACGGCACCAAGGTCCTCCAGAGCGACACGTTTCAGTTCTCCCCATACACCTCACCAGAACTTTGTGAAGGCCAGCTCCACCGAAACAGCGACCAATATTGCCTGGCCATCATGTACGTCGAGCTACGACGCGGGAAACTCCCGTTCCGACACCCAAGTCTCGACGGCCTCGTCCCGGATCACCTTCAAGAAGACCCCAGTCTGGTGTCCTTGACGGCACCCGAAGCCCAGGTCGTCCTTCGCGCTGGTTCGCCGTCCCCGGACCGACGTTTCGCCAATTGCAAAGCGTTCTCCGATGCCTTACATCGCGTGTTGATTACGGAAAACAAGCCATCGGGGGAAGTCACCTGCGTCAAACGGGAGTTCATCGGCAAGGGTACGTTCGGCGACGTTTGGAGAGCCGAAACTCCAGGGGGTATCGAAGTCGCCTTGAAGGTCATCAACCTGGACGACCCCGAAAAAGGAAAGCTCGGCCTCGGTGCTCTCGACCTCACGAAACACCTTTCCCACCCCTACCTCATCCAAGTCTTTGCCTACTGGGTGCAGGGCAAGGAACTCTCGATCGTCATGGAGTTGGCCGACAAATCGTTACACGACCGCTTGAAGGAATGCCTCAAGGACGGGATCCCCGGAATTCCCAAAAAAGAACTCCTCCGCTACATCGAGCAGATTTCCGAAGCGTTGGATTACCTCCACCAGAACAACGTCATCCACTGCGACATTAAACCCGCCAACTTACTCCTGAAAAATACGTTCGCGAAAATTGCCGACTTCGACGTCGCCACTTTCGTTCGCTCCCAGTTTGCGTTCGAAAGAACGACGTCGGGAACGATGCCCTACATGCCCCCGGAGGTGTGGTATGGCAAGCTCTCGAAGCACAGCGACCAGTACAGTCTTGCGGCCAGTTATGTAGAACTTCGTCTTGGTCGGCGGTTGTTCGAAACCAAGAGTTTGGTCGGTGCGAAAGAGGCGCACTGCAATCAAGAACCGGACTTGAGCCCGCTGTCCGGACGCGAGCAAGCCGTCCTTCGCAAAGCTCTGGCCAAGGAGCCGGAAGAACGTCACGCTTCCTGTGAGGCTTTTGCCCAGGCATTGCGACAAGCCGTACTGGGAAGTCCCGATAGTTCAGCGAACTTCCGCCTTGAGGACTACGTCAGCGTGCGTTCCGAAGACGTCGAGCCGATTCCGCAACAAGAAGAGCCATCGAAGCCAACACCGCCGCGCAAGCCACGAAGCAAGCGGCTGATTCCAGCTCTCGTTTTGCTCGTGACGTTGGGCTTGCTTGGTGTGGTGCTCTGGTTGATGAGTGCACCTCCCCGAATAAATGTGTCCATCAAGACCACACCTCCGGGAGCCACGGTCTTCGTCGACAACAAGAAACAGCCGACGACAACGCCCGGAACGTTCGAACTGAGTCAGGGCAAACACACCGTCCGTTTGGAACTCAAGGGGCGTCCACCCATCGAGAAGGAAATCGTTGTCGCTGCTTCCGGGACCAACTTCCGGTTCGAATTTCGTCCGGCTCCCGACAAAAAAATCGAACCTCCCCTGCAGGTACGAATTGCTTCCACGCCACCCGGCGCGACGATCTTCCTCGATGGCAAGAAACAAACTCAGAGGACCCCGGCCACGCTGCCATTGAGTCGCGGCACGCATACATTGCGATTACAACTCGGCACAAGAACCCCCATCCAAAAAGATGTTTTCGTCGGCAACTTCAACAGAAAGTTTGACTTCACGTTTCCAGAACTCGGGCAACTGCTTCGCATCGCAAGCGAACCGAGCGGGGCCGACATTTTTATCGATGGGAAGCCTCGCGGCGTCACACCCCAGGACCTGAGACTCCAGGAGGGCGAGTACAAGATCGCTCTCAAAATGAAGGGCCGTGAAACTTTCCAACGAGTGGTCCGAATCGAGCCCGACAAGGCTCCCGCGTCCATCAATCCGACGCTCGCGTTGCTCCCAGCGCAACACTACGCCTTCCTCGTCGGAGTGCGTCAGTCAGGACCGGTGAACGGAGCTAAGCTCCCCGCGTTTCTCCACGCCGAGACCGACATCGAAGAACTGTATCGGACGTTGCTCGCACGCAAATACAAACCAGAAAACATTACGATCTTGACCGGAAGCCGCGCAAACGGAGAGCGAGCCACGGCGAAAAATATCCTCGAGAATTTCCAGTCCATCACCGACCGTTGTGCACCCCGGGACACGCTCATCGTTGCGTTTGCGGGATACCAAACGGCGAAACCCCAAGAGCCCATCGGGTCGTTCCTGGCCACCGATGACGCCGTCCCAATGAAGTCGATCTACGACATGCTCGACAGGTGTCCGGCGTCGTTGGAACTCGTACTCGAAGACGGCTGGCAAAAGGTCTGGCGGAAAGGAACGAAAGTCGAGTTGCCCAGTAACCTCCTCTTGGCACCCCTTTCCCACCCCAGGCCCAAGCACACGCTCTTTGTCTCCGCTTGTGCGGCAGGACAACGAACGCATCCCCATTTGAGTTACCCAAGCGGGGTGTTTTTCCACTTCGTCAACAGAGGCTTACAAGGCATCGCGGATGCCGACAATGACAACGCCGTCTCGACAAAGGAACTGTTGAAGTACCTCAACGACAGTGTTCCGGCCTACGTGCAGAAAACTTACGAATACAAACAAGTCCCAGAAATCGCATTCGGGAAGAGGATTTTTCTTGATCGAGAGATCGGAGTTGCGTCTCCCTCGCTCCTGGCATACAGCGAAGCTCGCCGTTTGAATAAGGCCGCAACGGCCATCATCGACAAGTTGATCACCCAAACCATCACGGAACTCGACGAAAAGAAGAAAGCGAACACGGCCATCGCGAAAAGCACGAGCGCGTTGAAACAACTCGGACCAGTGCACAAACAACTCGCCGAGTTGAACTTCGCACCGGTCTGTTTGGAACACGCCCGAGCATACGCCATCCGGGCGACTGCTCAGCGTCTTCTTGGGGAATACAAACAGGCAAAACAGGACTTGGAGAAAGCAAAGCGTCACTGTCAAGAAGGTCCGAGGCTTACGAAAAATGACACTACGTTTTCCGTTCTTTACGGTGAGATTCTCACTGAAGAAATTCGAATCCGGCGACTCACGGAGAACGCATTTCCTAAAAAGTTATGGACCGAGGCACTCGACGCTTTCGAAAAGGCCCACAAGATCGAACCCTTTTACCCGTGGATCTACTATTCGCGGGGATTGTTGCATCAGGCCAAAGATAGTTTTGCGAAGGCGGGCCAGGACTACCGACGGACGATCGAGTTGTTGATCCCCACGACCCCAAAAGACATGAAAGAGTTCTCCCCAAAGAGCAAGCTCGCGTCGGAGGCGTTGTGGGGGAGCTACATTCGGTTGTGCGAGTCACATCTGTCTCTTGCTTCCGCAGCGAAAAAACGAGGCGCCACGGCGAAGGAACTCCTCGGACACTTCCAAGCCGCCGACCAAGTCTTGGTCGAAGCTGCTCCGGTCTTTGGAGCGGACGAGCAGATGCGGGCACTGCAATCGAATATTGAGAGGGCAATCGGAGTGTTGAAAATGCGAGTGGAGTGACGGGCTTCACGACGTAACCCACGCCGCGTTCAAAAATAAGCGAACTTTTTCTGAGTTGGTGTTGGTGTTCCCCATCCACAAAAAAAGACAAGGCCCCACCGTCATGGTGAGACCTTGTCCGAAGCGTGGGAGAGCCGAGGCAGGTTCTACTCTTTTCCGTCCATGGAATCCCATACGCGAGAGCCAAACGATACGAGCGTGTTAGGAATCGTTCGCGGTTCTTCCATGGGTTCGCTCCTTGCATCAGGAGCAATCACGGGCGGAAGATCGCCTTGGGGAATGTCGCCCTCGGTTCCATCGTCGCCTTGTCCTTTTTCTTCCGAAGGAGCATTCTCGATCTTCGGAAGCGGTTTCGGCTGCGGCTTCGATGGCGGAGACACTTTGTTCGAAGTACTCTCGTGAACCGGACCACAGCACGGTGGCAAGACAGGAACACAGATCGGAATTCGACGACACACCTTATAATTCACACAATATGGTTCCATGTGGCAAGTCGTGATAGGAACCCGTTGCGTGCATGTCTCGGGGACCATGTGGCACGTCGTATAGGGCACCTTACAACGATGTACTTGTGGGACGTGTCGGACCTTGCAACACTTGATGACCTGGGTGTGGACTTGCGGAACCATGCGGCACGTGACGTAGGGTACGTCGCGTGTATGTACCTGAGGCACCATCTCGCATCGGTATCGTGTCACCATCTTGCAATGATGTTGCGGGACCATCCGACACGTCGTGTATGGGATCTTGCGAGTGTGGTGTTGGGGCACCATCTCACAACGGACCCGCGTGATCATCTTGCAATGATGTTGCGGGATCATCCGACACGTCGTGTATGGGATCTTGCGAGTATGATACTGCGGCACCATTCGGCAACGCATTCGCGTGACCATCTTGCAATGTTGTTGGGCCACCATGTGGCAAGTCGTGTAGCAAATCTTCCGAAGTCGCACTTCGGGGACTTGGTAGGTTCGGCAGCAAGTAATCATCTTGGTGTGTTGCTGCGGGACCATGTGGCAAGTCGTGTAGCAGACCTTGCGGTAAGTGGTGCAGGGGACCATCCGGCAAACGGTGTATGGAACGACCTTGCAATGCCGCCTGGTCACGTAGTGGCAGCAAGGAACTTGTCGTGTCTCGACTTGTGGACAGGCAATCGTGCGACAGACCCACCGTCCCGGCATTTGCACCGGATAGTTGATGACCGGACCGGGGCAGTAGTGCGAACGACATGTACATGGATCGAACGTCCACGTCCCCGGGAGTCGCTTGCATCGCATGACGACTGGACCGGGACAGAAATGTTTTTCCGTCCGGTAAGTCATCCGACGAACGCAAACCGTCCGCGTTGACATGACAGGTTCTTGCGTGCAGTACGTCACGACTCGTTGCCGTTGCTCGGTCACGGGTTTGTATGTCACGATCGGAATTAACCGAGTGTGTTGTCGCGTGACCGGCTTGTACGTCGTGTAGCAAACTGGAACTTGGTACTTCTTCGTCACAGGCCGATAGACCGTATAAGGACAAATCCGTTCGTGCTTCTGGTAGACCGGCTTGTACGTGCAATAGTGAACCGGAACTTTATACGTCGTATATTCCGGCTTGTACGTGCAATAGTGCTGGATGCGATAGTGCTGGGTGTACTCCGGCTTATAAGTCGTCCAGCGCACGGGTACTTGATACTTATGATAGACCGGCTTGTACGTGCAGTAGTGTTGGATGCGACAATGTTGCGTGTATACTGGTTTATATGTCGTCCAACGGACGGGCACTTGATACTTGTGATAGACCGGCTTACAAGTCGTATAGCAAACCTTGCGAGTGTGCTGTGTATAGACTGGTTTATACGTCGTGTAGCAACGCTTCACGTTGTAGTAGTCGTAGACCGGCTTATAAGTGGTATAACAATGCTCCCGAACGTGTTGTTTGTAGACCGGACGGTAACGAGTATAGTTCCGAGTCACGATCGTCGTTTTGTAGACAGGACGATATTTGATACAAGATCGGTCTTCCAGGACAGTCTGATAACATATCCGGTAGCGAACGACCGGCATGGGACATGGACAACTTCCAACGACGGGAAACGTACATGCTCCGCAGTTCGTTGCCATTGCGGACTGCCCGGTTGTGCCCAGAGCAACCAGAGCAGCCAGCATGGGCAACAAGTACTTGAGCCTCATCTCTGGCCTCCTCAAGAACGTGCCTCTTCTGTTCGTATCTGTTGTGAGCCCGCTCTTGTCGCCTCGATGACAAACGGACTCCCAAACCTGAGCACAACGGTTTGCGTGGATCGCTCTATCGACTTGTGTTTGGTGAAGACCTCGGCGTCCCTTCGAATCGGAACGATCCCGCTCGTGATGTGCTCTCGGATTGGGATGCGGCACCCACAGCACCGGCATCTCCAACTAGATAAAGTCTGCCCGATTACTGCCTCTTGGCCAAATTAACATGAAAGAAAAAATAGCGAATTTGATAGGAAAACGTAGCTTTCGGCTGAGTCTAGGAGAAGTGACAGGTTTATGGATTGGGCTATTCTGTGGTGGCGTTATCAACAAAAGTTAAGAATTTTGTAGGGTGTGACAAGGAGCTTGCAACGATGACACACGCAATAGACCATGCTGTGGCTGCGCCCGTCACACCCTACAAAAAACTACTATTTTCGTCGGTATATGGTCTTTCCGCCCACAATCGTGAACAACACTTTCGTCTGTGGAATCGATTCGACAGGACACTTCAATATATCTCGATCAATCATGATCATGTCCGCGAGTTTACCGACTTCGAGACTCCCCTTCTCCTTCTCCTCATGATGAAGATAGGCATTATTAATCGTGTAGAGTTGGATGGCTTGTTTGCGAGTCAACCGTTCTTGCGGATTGAGCACCAAACCGCGTTCGGTTTTCCGAGTGAGAGTCACGGCGATTCCCAGCCACAGGTTCCAGGGATTCGTGGCCTGGTTCGCATCGAGTTTGATCATGTGATCGCTTCCGCCACCGATGGTTGTATGCTTGAGCCAACTTTTATACGGTTGGAACCAGCGAATGCGTTTCTTGCCAAGAACCCGAGCGAGCGTGGCGCCGTCCTTATAAAGCCATGCGGGTTGGACGTCGGCACAGACTCCAAGGCGTTGACATCGATCGAGATTTCGCTTCGACGGAAAATTCGCGTGGGTAATGCAAAACCGGAATTTCTTGATCGGAATTTGGCGGTTCGCAAATTCGTAGGCGTCCAACAGAATGTCCATCGCTCCTTCGCCTGCCGTGTGAGCGGTGACTTGCCATTTCCGACGAGCCGCTTCGGTCGCAATCACTTTGGCCTGTTCCGGCTTCACAAATAATAGTCCACGATAATCCTTGTTCACGACTTGATAGGTCTTGCCAATCGGCCACGGCTCACGCATGAACGCCGTACCATTCAACATCCCACCATCGAGGAAAAACTTGATAGGTCCGATCCGAACCCAGATGCCACCTACACCGGTCGGACCGCCTTTGCCATCTTTTCCATTTAACGTTTCGAATCGTTGAATGATTTCTTCGCGAGTACCATATGGATTGAAACCACGAGCCACATTGATTCTAACAGTTAGTTCTTTATTCTTCTCGAGCGTGTAATAATAGTCGAGGGTACTGCGTCCCGCATTTCTATCCGCAATGCTCGTGATGCCGTAACTGTTATAAAGACGAAATAACTTTTTGAGTGCGGCGAGCTTTTCCTTGGTCGTGATTCGACGCCGTGATGTGCTGGGGCGTTTGAGGACGCCATATGCATTCCGCAACATACCCGTGGCCTCACCTGTTTTGGGATCGCGAACAAGGACACCAGCCCTTGGGTTCTTCGTCTTCTTGGTGATACCGGAGACCTTCAGCGCCATGCTGTTGACCATCCCCGCAGGACCAGCGTGATACAACACCGGATGATTCGGAGCTGCCGCATCGAGTTCGGCTTTCGTCGGGAAACGTGCCTCCTTCAACCGTGTCGGAAACGCATACCGCAGTACGATCCATTCGCCTTTCGGAGTGGTCTTGGTCTTCTGGCGAATGTATGCGAAGACGTCCTTGAGAGATTGAAGATTGGGGATCGGTTCGATCAGTTCGCTCGTCGCGGCTCCGACCGGATGGACGTGGCTGTCATACAGGCCCGGCAATATGGTACGTCCCTTGGCATCAAAGATTTTGGTCATAGGTCCCTTG
>CAYYUU010000183.1:0-9872 GCA_964474955.1 uncultured Alcaligenaceae bacterium
CGGCCTCGCCCAGGCGGATGCGGCACAACCCGACGAAGAGCTGCCAGAGCGCGGAGGCAACGTCGTGGGAGCAAATCCAGCCGAGCCCAGATTCGATCCGGCTCCCGGTGCTTTTGCCCCACCTCCGCGTCGACTCCGACCAGGGCGACGTCCGGGCATGCCGATAGGCGAAGTCTGGAACATGGAACAGCAGATGGAAGCAGCACGCCGGGCAGGGCGTTATCAAGAAGTCGCCCGCCTCCTCTTGAAAGAGGATCGTGAGATCGCCGGCATCCCGGAACCGAAACGGCCATTCGTGGTCCGCGAGTATGCCTATCGCAATCCTCGCAACACAGCCGAAAAGAAATCCGACGTCCGGACGAGCTTCCTCGAAACGCTCTACTGGAATCCGGTCGAAGTCCTCAAGGACGGCAAGACGAAGATCGCCTTCGACATCAACGACTCGGTAACGACGTTCCAAATCAAGGTACTCGGCCATACTCTCGACGGCCGAATCGGTAGCACGACGACGGAGATTGCTTCCCGGTTGCCGTTCAGCATCAGTCCCTTGGTTCCGAACGAGTTGAGCAACACGGATGAACTGACCGTTCCCGTGACCGTCTTTAACGACACGAAGGGATCGCGCCAGGTGACCCTCAAGGGCCAAGCCACGGCCCTCGATTTTGTAGGGACGAAAGAACAGACCGTAAACGTCGCGAGCCGCAAGAACAATAAGGTCTTGTTTCAACTCAAGCCGACCATCACCGAAGGGACGGCGGCGCTGCTCATGCAGGCCAAGAGCAAACCGTTCGGTAGAGATGCCGTCAAATCCGAAATCAGCATTTTTCCGGAAGGATTCCCGTTCGTCGGAGCCCGTAGCGATACGCTCGATCGTCCGGTGTCGCACACGATCGACTTGCCGAAACAGCTGGTGCCCGGTTCGTTCCGGTGTCGGGTCCGGGTGTATCCGTCGGTCGTCTCGGAACTCCAACGCGGTTTGGACGGAATGCTCCGCGAACCGTATGGCTGCTTCGAGCAAACGTCGTCGAGCAACTATCCGAACGTCATGATCTTGAGCTACCTCAAGCAAACCAAGAAGGCCGCGCCGGAACTCGAAGAACGTGCTCGACGTCTGATCGACAAGGGATACAAGCGACTCGTCAGCTTCGAGTGTCGCCATCCCACCGACAACGACAAACGCGGGTACGAATGGTTTGGCGGGACAGCCCCACCTCACGAAGCGTTGACGGCGTATGGCCTGCTCCAGTTCAAAGACTTGGCAGCCGTTTACGATAACGTCGATGCGGAAATGCTCAAGCGAACCGAAAACTACCTCCTCGGTCAACGAGACGGCGAAGGTGGCTTCAAGCGGAACAAACGAGCCCTCGACCAGTTCGGGCGAGCACCGGATCACGTCACCGACGCATACATCGTTTGGTCCCTGACGGAGATCGGCACGAAGGCGGACCTGTCGAAGGAGTTCCAGGCTCTGCAGGCGAAAGCGAAAGATTCGGACGATCCCTATTTCCTCTCGCTCGTGAGTCTCGGATTGCTCAACACGGGCAAGACGAAAGACGCCGTGGCGATCCTCAAGAAGGTCGCGAACAAACAAGATGCGACCGGAAGCGTCGATGGTGCCCAAACGAGTATCACTCACTCGGGCGGTCGCGATCTTCAAATCGAAACGACGTCGCTGGCGTTGATTGCTTGGCTCCGCGCCGATGGCCAACTCGCGAAAAAACAGGGAAAAGCATTCTTGAGGCAATCGCAAGCGGCGGCCAAATGGATCGGCCAACAGCGAGGCGGGTTCGGCGGGTTCGGTTCAACCCAATCGACGATCCTGGCATTGAAGGCTCTCATTGCCCACGCCAAGGAAAACAGCAAGACGTCCAAATCGGGCGACCTCATCGTGTATTTGAAAGACAACGAAACCGGAAAGCTGACTCCGGTGGCCGTCGAGGAGTTCAATGCCGGACACCAGGGCGAAATCGTTGCGGAAGTCCCTGCCGACAAACTGAAACTCTTTTGCCCCGGCAAGAACGAAATCGAGATCCGACTTGCGAACAACAAGCTCCCGTACACGTTGAATTGGACATACAACACACTGCGTCCGAACAACCCGGTGGCAGCTCCCGTTCACCTGACAACGAAACTCGATCGCACCAAGGCCAAAGAAGGTGAGACCGTCCAGTTATCCTTGAAGGTCGAGAACAAAACGGGAGTCGGCCAGGGAATGACGGTTGCCGTCATCGGTCTACCCGCCGGATTGCAACTTCCGTCCGACCGTAAAGAGCTGAAAGAACTGGCGGCTCGTCGCGACAAAAGCACGAAGCCCGGAAAGATCGCCGCATGGGAAGAACGCGGTCGCGAGCTGATCCTCTACTGGCGTAATATGGCTCCAAACCAGAAGCCGATCGAGATCGACTTGACTTTGATTTGTAAATATCCCGGCAAGTTCCGCGGCCCCGCGAGCCGAGCGTATCTCTACTACAGGTCGGCCCAAAAGTATTGGGTCGATCCGCTGACGATGGAGATCGACGCGAAGTAGGGAATAGAGAACAGGGAATAGAAAGACAAGAGACAAGAGAAAGCCAGAACCACGGAGCACACGGATACCACAGATTTATTTTCATCCGTGGTTATCGGTGTGATCCGTGGTTGGTTTTTGCTCTTTTCTTTCTTCGCACCTTCGCGTGAGACTCTGCCTTGTCTCTTGACTCTGGTCTCTTGACTCTTGCCTTTCTTTTCCCTATTCCCTATTTCGGTGTGCGTTCTTGACCTTGCCCCTTGTGCTCTTTCGCCCACCGGCCACATCCAACGGGTCCGGCGAACTCCGCCTACCGCCGTCCTCCATTTCCGAGTAAAATATCCCATCTTTTCACAGATGTTACGAAGCACGCTCAGCCGCAACAGGAATCTTGGGGCTTTGGCATTCTGGTTGCTTCTGTTTATGAAAGTTCTGTCCTCCAGGGAAATAGGGGGTGGTGTATGTTCCAGTCCGTTCTTGTTCCTCTCGATGGTTCCACGTTCGGTGAACACGCGTTGCCGTTAGCCATGGCCATCGCCCGCCGCGCGAAGGCGGAGTTGAAGTTGTTGCACGTTCACGCGCCCTTGAAATCTGTGTATCTGGAAGGGGCGGCGTTCATCGACGATTCGGTCGAAAATGACATCAAGGAAAGCCAGAGGGCTTACCTGGAAGTCGTGGCCGAGCGGGTCCAAGAAGCGTGCGACACGAAAGTCGTGCCCAAATTGATCGACGGAGAAATCGGCGAAGCGATTGCCGAAGAAGCGTGTCAGGGAGGCACGGACTTGGTCGTCATGACGACCCACGGCAAAAGCGCCCTCGGGCGTTTCTGGCTCGGGAGCACGACCGACGAGCTTGTGCGACACTTGCCGATGCCGTTGCTCATCGTCCGACCCCAGGAAGAAATCCCAGACCTCACGAAAGAACCGCCTCTGAAACACATCGTAATTGCTCTCGACGGTTCCGAGCACTCCGAAGCCATCATCGAATCGGCAACGAAGGTCGGCAAGTTGATGGACTCGGACTACACGTTGGTCCGAATCATTAAACCCGTCCTGCCGGTCAATGCTCCTGTCGAAGCGACGACCGCCGTGCAGGCGTTTCAGGCCGTCGTCGAGCGCGTCGAGGGAATCCAACAACAACTCGCCGACGAAGCCATGAAGTATCTTGAGGCAGTAGCCGAAAGGCTTCGAGCCTCCGGTCTGCAAGTGAAAACACGGGTCGATTTGGATGATCAACCTGCCTCCGCCATCATTCAGGAGGGGGAACGAGACGATGTCGACATGATCGCGATCGAAACACACGCCCGACGCGGATTGTCTCGGTTGTTTTTGGGAAGCGTGGCAGACAAGGTCTTACGTGGTGCAACCGTGCCTGTATTAATCCATCGCCCGAAAGAAAAATAAACCTTGCCAAACCGTTGGAAACGAGATATTATTCATAAAGATTCAAGAAAGTTTCATCGATACTTCATGAATCGGACCATTTGAAACACCGACGCTTTTTCAAGCAAGCACGATACGGGACCTCATCGTGCAACCAGGGAGAACGGAGTGTCAGGATGGAATTAGGGAGCCATCCTGGTCACTCCGTTTTTGTTTGAGTCCACCTTTCCCATTCCAATCTCTCGCTTGAGTTCTTCACCGTGATTGGCTTCTGGGCCACTACACCCACCAAACACGGAATCAGCTCCATCTCTCCGTAGTTCCGAACGAGTTCGACTCCGAAACCCAAGGGCCGCAGCATGTCTTCGAGTTCGTGGCCGTGGTAAAGCCGCAGCCGATGGACTTCGTCGTCGCGTCGGTAGGAGTCGCCGTCTTTCCGAAACGTCGTGATGTTCCGCGTCAAAATTCTCGTTTGCGGATCTTCGGTCGCTTCGTAGACGCAGACCCAATCGTCTGCCCGCCGTCCCCGGAGTCCTCCTTTGCTTGCCTTTCCGCGTCCGGGTTCGGGCATGTCGAAGACCAGAACTCCTCCCGGCTCAAGTGCCTGATACACCCGCGAGAAAAGTTCCTGCAAGGCGGCGGGGCCATTGTTCGGGTCGAACAGATATGCGAGACATTCCCCAATCGAAATGACGGCGCGGCAGGAAGGTAGCTCGGCATCGAGGAACGATTGCGCCACAAAGTCGGCCTGCGGAACTCGGCCTTGGGCAATGCGGATCATGGCTTCGGATTGATCGATTCCAAGAGTTTTGTATCCGGCCTGGACAAGTTCTTTCGAGAGCAACCCGCTCCCGCAACCGAGTTCCACGACGAGCCCATCGGTGACATCCCGTTGTCGCAATATCTCCAACAAATTAGGAGCCGCCCCGCGTGCATGGAAGTCGTAGCCGACGTCGTGGATGTAAGCGAGGTCGTCTTTGTAACCGGGGTTCTCTGCGGACATGACGTTTACCGACCTTTCATTGCGATTTGGTTTGTTCATTCGTAGGACAAATTGCGGTCGGACGGATAAATTACGGTCGTGTGTTTTGGGAGTGTCGTCTTTCGCGGGGGCGTAGGGATCTATGAGTGTCGCATTTGGAGAGTGTCGTCTTTCGCGGAACGAAAGGACGCCTCTTTTGGTTTGTCTTTGAGTGTCGCCTTTCGCTCCGCGAAAAGATGTTTGTCTTTGGGAACTTTTCGCTCCGCGATAAGATGAAGTTGCTTTTCGCTCCGCGAAAAGATGTTTGTCTTTCCAATCTTTTCGCTCTGCGAGAAGCAACTCTCCCAAATGCTCCGCTCCAATCCATTCTCCACGACGTTGAGACAACACCATGACCTCCGACTTCTCGACCAGAGTCTCCGAAGCATGGAGCCGGTATTGGAAACTTCCTGAATCCGAACGCCAAACTTTCTTGGCTCGTTTGGGTCAAGACGACGTCGAAGTCGCCCACGAACTGACGAAGCGACTCACCGACGGCGAAAACTCACTTCCGGCAACGATCGAATTTGACGACTCCTCGAACTCGCTTCCTCCGCCGACAATCGAACTCGGACCGATCCGCGAACATAGCCCCCCAAGCGGCGAAGAAACCTTAGGTGACCGGCGAACTCCATCACTCGCCGACGACCTCCCACGAACGGCCGGACGTTACCAAATCGAGAGCGAGATTGCTCGTGGCGGAATGGGCGTTGTGTTGCGAGCATTGGATCCCACCGTCGGACGACTGTTGGCCGTCAAAGTGATTCTCCCCAACGCCATGAAGTCGCCCGAAGGGCTGCAACGGTTTTTGGCCGAAGCCCAAATCACCGGACAGTTGCAACACCCCGGAATTCCACCCGTCCACGAAATCGGGACACTCGAACAAGACGGGCGGCCCTTCTTCGCGCTGAAACTGATCGAAGGAGAGACTCTTTCCAAGATCCTTCGACAACGGACCTCACCGGCGGACAACCTTTCTCGCTTTCTGGGCATCTTCGAACAAATTTGCCAGACACTCGCCTATGCCCACAGTTGTGGAATTCTCCACCGCGACCTCAAGCCCGCGAACATTATGGTCGGTGCCTTCGGCGAAGTACAGGTCATGGATTGGGGAATCGCCAAACGAATTGGCAATCTGGAGACGGTCCGCCCAGAACTCGCAACAACGTTCCGCCTACCACTCGACGCCCCTCCAAGCACGCAAGACGGCGCAGCGATGGGGACCATTCCGTTCATGGCACCCGAGCAAGCCCGTGGCGAAATCGACCAACTCGACGAACGCGCCGATGTCTTCGGACTCGGTGCGATGTTGTCGGTGATATTGACCGGCAAGCCGCCTTTTGCATCGTCGGACCCTTCGGCCGTTTTCGCATTGGCCCGACGAGGAGATTTGCAAGACGCCTTCGCGAGACTCCGCCAATCCGGGGCCGACATCGAATTGCTCGAGCTTTGCAAGGCTTGTTTGGCTCCCTCCAAAGAGGACCGACCGCGAGACGCTGGAGAAGTCGCCGACGGGGTGGCTCACTATCTCCAAGGCGTTCAGGAGAAATTGAAGCAAGCCGAACTCGACCGCGAGAAGGCCCAAGTCCAGGCCGAAGAAGAACGCAAACGACGACACGTCGAAGGGGCTCGCGCCAACGAAGAACGCAAACGACGTGAAGCCGAACAAGCCCAGGCCGAATCCGAGCGACGACGTCGGCGAGCCACGCTCGCCCTTGCTGCCGTTGTTTTGTTGTTCGTCGTGGGCGTGGGTGCAGCGGCCTTTTGGTATCAACAAGATCGAGCCCGAAGACGCATCGACAAAGCACGACGCTCGGCCCAACGACAAGCTCGCAAAAGCCACCTCTACGGCGAAGTAAAGACCGCCTTGGACGAAGCCGACCAACACCTCACTCAACTCCATCGTGATCTCCGCGACCCGACCGAAGTTCGACAACTCATGTCGAACCTCCGGCGCTGGAAACAATTTCTCGAGGCAGCTCGATCCGCTTTGGGTCGCGTCGAGAGCGTGCCGCCCGCCGATCGAAAGTTGATCGATGCAACATACCAAGAACGTTTCCAGTCGTTGAAGGATCGTCTCCAGTCGGCCCAGCGCGATTGGGAGTTGGCCGACAAACTGGACCGTATTCGCCTTCGGACCGCCACTCTGACCGACGACGAATCTCATCTCGTGGTGTCTCCCGAAATTGCCTCGGCATACGCCAACGTCCTCAAGGAATACCAGTGGGACGTACTATCTGTTGCTCCGAAAAAGACCGGCGACCGTTTGCGAACTTCGCCTTTTCGTTTTGTTCTCGCCGCAACTCTCGATCACTGGGCATCGATTATGCCCAAGGCCAACGACAAAAAACGATTGCTTGAGATCGCTCGCCAAGGTGATCCGTCCGAGTGGCGTGATCGATTTCGGCGCCTCGGGCCGCTACGAGACACGGCTGACGTCGACCGTTGGTTGCAACAAATCGACCCCAGCAAAGAGTCCCCGCAATTTTTGATTTCGGTGGCCCAGAAGTTGGACCGGGAAGGAGTCAACGCGACAACGTTTTTACGTTCGGCTCGCGTTTACCACACGCAAGATTTTTGGCTCTTGTTCGCACTCGGTGCCGCCGTCAAAGATCCCCAGGAACAGATCGGCTTTTACCAAGCCGCGTTGGCGGTCCGTCCCGACAGTGCCGTTGCGTACAACAACCTTGGCGTGGCCCTGACGAGACTCGACGAGTTCGACGGAGCCATGGGCGCGTTCACCAAAGCCAAAAAACTTAATCCCAAGTATGCCCTCGTTTGGGTCAACCTGGGCTGGCTCCACAAAACCAAAGGCGATGCCGAAGCAGCGTTGCGGCATTACCGCCACGCGCTCGCACTCGCGCCGAACGAACCGGTGACTCACTTCAACGTCGGCAACACATTGTTGACAAAGAACGAATTGGAAGCCGCCAATACTCATCTCCTCCGAGCCGTCGAGTTGCGTCCCGACATGCCCAAAGCCTGGTATGCGTTGGGGATGTTGCGAAAGGCTCGTAAGAATTGGAAAGGAGCTGCCGAAGCCTTTCGCAAGGCGACCAAGATCAAGGTCGATTATTCCGAAGCCTGGAACAACCTCGGTGCCGTCCGCACTGAATTGGGCGACTTTTCAGGTGCCCTGGTCGCCTACCAGAAAGGATTGGGCGTCTCTCCCAAATCGGCCAAGACGTGGTTCAACCTCGCGAAGTTTCTGAACGACCGAAGACAATATGCCGAGGCCGAACCGGCCGTCCGGCAGGCTATCGAAGCCAATCCTTCCGACGGCGACTCGCATGCTCTTTTGGGTTGGGTGCTTTCACGCCAAGGAAAATTGCAAGAGGCCGCGAAGGCATGTCGGGAAGCTCAGAAACTATTGCCGCAAGATTCTCCGGTCCGACAAACGGTTCGCTCGGTCCTCGCCTTTTGCGTTCCCCGGATCAAGTTGCAGAAGCAAGAACAAGTGAAAAAGATCGATTTGAAATCGGCCCACCGCGGCTTTTCCTGTCGACTCTCCAAGGATGATCCGCTCGACGTGTTGCCGAACACGAACGCGAGCCATCGCAAAGCCTTCGTCGTTTGGTTGCGAGGTGGATCGACATGGCTGCTTCACGTCACGGGAGATTTCGACACGTTTTTTCGCGTCGAAAACTCGGCGTATCGGATACTGGCCTTCAACGATGACATCAGCCGCGACGACCGAAGTTCGCGGTTGGTGTTTACGACTCCGCGCGATGGAAAATATTACTTCGTCGTGACTTCTTTCCTGCCTCGGGCAACTGGACCATTTACTTTGACCATGAACGAATTGATCCAAAGCGGGAAACCACAACCAGACACCCACGCGTTGACCAAAGCTGACCCGACGACCTTTGGCTCGCACTACCGACAATATGCCATAAATTTTGTAGCCAATAGAGTCTACAGTATTCGGTTAGAGAGTCGGCAATTCCCGCCGTTCCTGAGCGTCCGCGACGCCAGGAAAAATGTTCGTGTCGCCAAGACCAACGTTTTTGTGCCGCACGAAAAACACTCTGCACGAATCGACTTTGTGCCCAAATCGACCGGAAAATATCAGATCCGAGTTACGACACAAGGGGCCGGGCAGGTCGGAGAATATACGTTCCAGGTTCTCCGGTTTGTGCGAAAGCGAAGGAATTGATTGGGTCGAACCCCAACAATGCAACGTTTCTTCGGTCTCCCGAAATCACCTCATTTCAATTCCACAACAATAATGGCGGGTCCGCACCGCGAATCAGTTTTTCTCTCTGAGTGAACAACTGCAATCGACGCCGGAATCGCAAGGCGGGTCGTCCGCAACTCGGCGGTTTGGTTGCATGAGGGTTTGGAACGATTGCCCAAACTTCATGCATCCTTCATGTATACTCGGACTCGCTTTCCGTTCTTACACATAGACGCCCGTGAAATGTGGCCGGAGTACCGGCACAATGCCAGGATCTCTTTCAAACCTTGTTTTCCGACGACATCATGAAGCAAGTACAGGCGCTTCGGCGGCTCAAAGAACAACTGGAAAACTCCTCGGACAAAGGGCCCGCTCTCGACTTCCTGCTGGAATACTTGGAGCACGAAATCCGCTACCACGAACAACTCCAACAGACCACCCCGAAACCACCCGGACAACAGGCCGAGAATTCGTAGTCGGCTTGGCTTGCGATTCCGACGACAAACCCTGAATTTCTGTTTCATCTCCCCAGGGACATGCGAGCTGTTGGCTTCTCGTTTCATTTCCCCCAAAGTCTCAACTCCTCCCAGCGTGATGCAACACACCTTTGATCCACACTCAGGGTGCGCGATTGCATTAGAAGTCGGATCAAGAAGTGTCGTGTGTTGAGTGTCGCCTTTCGCTCGGGCGGACGGATGAATAACTGTCGCATTTGGGAAAAGTTGCTTTTCTCGCGTGCAGGCACTTTGCTTTGCAGGCTTCGCCTGCGGGCGAAAAGATTTCAAA
>CAYYUU010000184.1:0-9859 GCA_964474955.1 uncultured Alcaligenaceae bacterium
CGGAAAATTGGAAGGATTGTTTGCGGACGAGTGAAAAACATATCCCACGTTCACCCGAACCCGATCCAGACCCAACAGGGCAATTTTGATACCAAGAATCAGGAATTTCCTGCGATCCGAAATCTGTGCTTCTAAATCTATGCAGCCAAAGACTTTACGGCCTTTGAACCGAGATTTCTGGGATTAGGGCCTCGCGAGAGCCGCAAAAATGGCCGAGACCAGACGCATTATTGTTTTATTATGGCAGCCGACGGGCAGACATCAACCGCCGAACCGACGAGTATCGCGGCACAAACGAGTTCCGGCGTCTGTAACGTGTCCAAACGTTGATTCTTAACTTGTCGAGAAGGTTGACGCAAGAGGCAATAACAAATTTGGTGCTCCTCTTGGAATCGATGGTTGGCGTTTTCTACCAACCCGAAGCGCGAGCGAGGGACTTCTGACGCCAGCCCTCGCTCGTGCCTCGGGTTGGTAGTAAACGCCAAAATCCTCACCACCACACTCACGATTTGGTGCGATTGAATAATCGAAACTGAGTTTTTGCGGGAACAGGGAATGTGCGTTGTTTGCAGGTCGGATGTGCCGGAGCGATGCAGAGATAAAAACAAAGAAACCGACCACCTACATCTTGCTACCTCTCCCATAACAAGATATAAACTGGTCGGTTTCTTTGTGCTGTGAGAACGTCGCCCCAACAACTTGCTTCCGGTGGCCTCTCCCTCCACCGTGGCAAGTCATTGAGAACGATATAGATTAAAGCAACCAGCGGGCCAAACTTGTCTTCAAGAGAACGATATTTTTCAGTTCGTCACAAGTCATTGTCATAAAACAACTTAAATCTTCTAAAACAATCGCGCCTGCTAATAGTAGCTATAAGACACAGTTTATTCGCGGCTTTACTCAGAACCTAGATGCCTCATGTTTAGGCTTTTGTGCAACACTTTTGCGCATTTATGCACCTCTGCAGTCCGTCGTTTTGCTCCGAACAAGCATTATTTGTCCGAGAGGGCCTGTTCCAACGCATTCGCGCCCACGACAGGTGCGGCGCACGTGAAGTTTTGGCAGACATAGACCGTTACCCCGTCTTTGGGCTCTTTATTTTGCAGAAGCGGAACGGCTTGCTCTGCTGCCGTCTCCCCGGAGGCTTCCCGAAACGCAACAACCTTGTTGGGGAGAAACCGATCCCGCAACAGCCGCAAAGCCGACTGAGTTTCGCTATCCGTCCTTTGTCCGACAATTGCGAACTCCTCAACTGGCCCAAGCCAAAAATCCAACGCCACCAACATTTGCGGACATGCCGCTGGATGTTGCTGCATGATCCCACGGAAGGCAACCAAAGTCTGTTCCCCAGTTTTGAGAAACCGGTTCTCCCCGGTGAGCTTGCCAAGCCGCAGCAGCGCCGTGGCCGCCATCGAATTCCCCGACGGCACCGCACCGTCTTGCAAATCCTTGTTGCGGGCGATTAGTTCTTCGTGGTCGCGACCGGTGAAATAAAAACCTCCCTCTTGCTCGTCCCAAAATTGATCGAGCATCACTTTCGCAAGAGCGGTGGCCTCTTCGATCCATCGAGGCTCGAACGTCGTTTCGTAAAGCGTTACGAGGGCATCGACCACGAACGCATAGTCCTCCAAGTAACCATTGATCTTCGGGGCCGAACCCGCTCCACACGTCCGATACAGTCGTCCGTCGTCCTGACGCATTGTCCGCAACAAGTAATCCGCAGCGTTGACCGCGGCCTTTTCGTATTCGGGATTGTTCAAGACCTGCGCGGCTTGTGCGAACGCTCCGATCATCAAGCCGTTCCATGCCGTCAAGATCTTGTCATCGAGGCCGGGCCAAACTCTCTTGCTCCGTACTTCCAAAAGTTGTTTTTTGGCTTGGTCGAGCTTGTCACGCAAATCCGCCACGTCGAGGTCGAGTCGTTGGGCGTCTTCTTCGTAGGAGCGCGATCTGTGGAGGATATTCTTGCCTTCCCAGTTGCCTCGCTCGGTCACGTCGTACACCTTACAGAATACCTCGGCGAGTTCCTGACCTAACACGTTTTCGATTTCCGACTTGGACCAGACGAAGAACTTGCCCTCTTCGCCTTCGCTGTCGGCATCCTGCGTGCTGTAAAACGGTCCATCGGGGCTCGTCATCTCGCGAAGGACATACCCGAGAGTTTCCTCGACGACCTCTCGATAGAACGAATCTTGCGTCACCAGGTACGCCTCCAAATACGCCGACACCAACAACGCGTTGTCATAGAGCATTTTTTCGAAGTGCGGCACGAGCCAGCGGTTGTCGGTGCTGTAGCGAGCAAAGCCTCCGCCGAGTTGGTCGTACATGCCGCCCCAAGCCATGCAGTCGAGCGTCTTCTTCGTCATCTCCAGCGCCTTCTCGTTTTCGAATCGACGCCACGCCCGTAGCAAGAATTTCAAATCCATCGGATGTGGAAACTTCGGTGCCGGTCCGAAGCCACCGTAGACCGGATCGAAACGCTGTTCGAGGGTCGACATGCCGCCTCGCACAAGTTCTTCAGTGAGTTCCGCCGCGTTCGGAGCAGCGACCGAGACAATGCTCCCGGAAGATTGAATGTGCTCGGTGACGTTCTGGGAGACTTCATCAATGTCTTGTCGACGGGTGTTCCAGGCCTCGACGATCCGCTTGAGTAGTTCGCCGAACGAAATCATTCCGTGTCGGTTCGTCGGCGGGAAATACGTTCCCCCGGCGAACGGCTTCAAATCTGGTTTGAGGAAGACCGACATTGGCCAGCCGCCACGCCCCTGAGTAAACATAATGACGGCGTTCATATAAATCTGATCGATCTCGGCCCGTTCTTCCCGATCGACTTTGATCGAGATGAAGTGCTCGTTGAGGTACTTGCCGATTTCCGGATCTTCGAAGCTCTCGTGCTCCATGACGTGGCACCAGTGACATGCGGAATATCCGATGCTCAAGAAAATCGGACGATCCAATTCCCGGGCTTTTTGGATGGCCTCTTCGCCCCACGGATACCAATCGACCGGATTGTGAGCGTGTTGACGAAGATAAGGACTCGTTTCGTGGATGAGGCGATTTGTGTATTGAGGTTGTTCGGCCACAACTGACTCCTGTTGTGATGTGGGTGGTTTCGATGAATGGCCGAGAGGTACGCTTCCCGCCTTCTCTTTATCATAAGGATTCGAAGCGAGAGAATCGAAAGGACGACCGTTGAGCGTTGCGTTTCCCTGATCGTGTGCGTATCGTGGTTTGTTCGGATGGTTGCCTTTCGCTCTGCGAAAAGTTCTTTCTATTGGACGACTTTTCGCAGAGCGAAAAACAACTCTTTCATTGCTGCATGTATTGATAGCCTCGAATCACACTTCACGAGGACCCACTGATGAGATCTCAACATCTGCTTATCCTGATGGGCATTGTTCTGGCGCTTTCCCCAACCCACAGTGTGGCCCAAACCAACGGAAAAACGACCCCAGGAGAAAAAGACATCCAATCTGTTCGGACACGACCAAAGAAACGCCCACGAGCTGCGCTGGTCAACTTTGGCAAAGCCTACAACTTACATTGGAAGTCTTTGCACACGTTGGGAGGGCGAATCGACGCCAGCCGAAGCGCCGGTGATCCGGTATCGATGTCACATTTGGCGAATGAAATGCACGTCGCAGAGAAAGTCTCGGGAAAGAAGGCAGCTCTGACTTCCGCGATGCTGTTGAAGGAATCGGCGGAACTCGCGAAACTTCGCAAGGAAGAGAGTGAACTCAAAGCGATTCTGGAAGTGGCCAAGAAGGTCCAGCAGCAAAAGAAGATTCAACAAGGATTGATCAAGAGCATCGAGCAAGCCAAAACCTATAACAAACAACTTTATGCAAAAACCATACTCGCGAAGGGGCGGCTACATATATCCCCGGTACACATCGAAAATTACTCCAACGTGCCGATCTCGATATTCATGAATGGTCGGTATCAGTTCACTGTGCAGCCCTTGAAAAAACGGTTTCTGAACATCGTCCAGCAACCGGCCCCGGTAACACTCTACGGCTACAGCACCGAATTGTATTGGGGACCTCGAATGATCTATGAAACGCTCGACAATTACACCTGGGCTCTACTGCCGGTGAAACAATCGGATGATTAACTCAGTGGGGAAGGAAATCCGCTCTCGATTTCCTTGTTTCGACGGTCGGTTGCGCGAACTAACGAAAGGCTCGCGTGGATTGGATCACTCCTTCAACTCACGCAATCGCTCGTCGAGTCGATCCCGCACGCATCCCAAAAATCGACGCACGGTCCGCTCCGAGCGCTCGGCGGCTTCGGCGATTTCAGGAATCGACTGTCCTTGCAGCCGCAACTCAAGCATCGTCCGTTCGGCAGGCTTGAGTTCACTCACGAGCATCTCGACTTCGTCGGCCAGTGCCAATCCCTCCAGGTCCGTGGGTTCGACGGCGAACACTTCGGCGTCGGTTCCGTCTGCGTCCAAGGCGAGAGCTTGTTCTCGGCGAAGGGAACGTTTCTGTTGACCGTGATGCTCGGCCTTTTTGAGGAGCTTGTGTTTCGTGATCGAAGCCAACAAACGCCACAAGTCCCCAGCCCGTTCGAGCGAAAATCGACCTTCCTGGGCCTTCCCAAAGAACGACCGAAAGACCGACTGGACGATGTCCTCGGGACCAACCCGCCGCCGTAATTTCTCCGACAACTGGGCCGAAGCCAGGCCGACCAATCGTTCCAAATATCGGCGGAAAATGAGTTCCGCCGCTGCCTCGTCTCCGTCCTGGTAGCGCTGGAGTAATATGCGAGATTCTTGCGTGAAGTTTTCGTCGGTCATCAGGAAAAGCCATCCTCAGAACGGGATCTGACGGACTCCCTGCGCCGGGAGCCTCGATGGTCTTTTGGAAGACGATGGAGGTGGAATGGTTCCCAATTCGGATGCTCCCCTTTTAGGTCGTTGGAAGAGCAACTTTCCCAAATCCGACACTTATTCAGACGACCCCCGCGGAACTTCCGAACACTCCAAACACGATATTTCAAACCCTCCGCTTCGTCGCACTCCCATGACAACTCCCAAAGTCACGGCCAGAACCACAAGGACACGGATCATCTCGGCGAGTTCGTACCGCCGCCGACTCGGGCAAGGGAAGATCCCGCGGAGGCGTTCCATCCATGAGCATCCACCCCTGATAGGTCGCGTCCAGCAACTCACCTCGTTCGGCGAGGAATTGGACGTTATCAACATGGTCCAAGAAACGAAACCCGAATCGATGCCGTTCTTGAAGTTGCTTCGCCTTCGCGACGAATTCGCTCGTGGGAACCGGGTCTCGCTGCGAACCAAACACGACCGACGCGCCGTAACCGACCGAAACAAGATGCGTACATCGGAACGAGGCGGCGACCGTCGTCAACTTGTCGTTGTACAGCGGATCGCTCTGGAGCAAATTCGCGACGAACACGCCGTTCTGGGACAGATGGCGTTTACAAAGTTCATAAAACTGCGTCGTGGAAAGCAGAAATGGGCTGCTGCCCGTTCCACGAAACGCATCCACAAAAATCATGTCGTAGTTGGTCGGATTCGTCCTTTCTTCCAAATATCGACGACCGTCCTCGATCGCGACCCGGAGCCGATCGTCCAATTCGATCCCAAAATACGACTGGGCCACGTCCACAACGTCCTCATCTAATTCGGTGCTCTCGATGTATAGTCCTGGCAGATAATGATGCAAGACCATCGGGACGCGACCGGCACCGAAGCCCACCATGTACGCCAACTTGGGGTCGTGACACCAAACCAGAGCCAGTATCATTGCTTGGGTGTACGGGGCCACCAAATTCAAAGGGTCCCGAACGTCCATTCGGGACAACACTTCTCGGCTATCGGTTCCGTAGAAATAGAGTTGGACTTGGTCTCCGCGTCGCTCGACTCGTAACTGGTGCATCGACTTCGGTCGTGTATGGACGATTCCTTGTTTGAGGTCCCTCTGAAAACTTGTTCGGGACAGAAGGCGCTGGTGATTCGCCAGAAACCAATCTTCGTCGCGCATGCTGAAAATCCTTCATGACCGCTGGTGGCTCGCGGATGGGTGTTCTTGAGACTCCATGGATAGCGTCGAAACTTCTTTTGTGTGGACCTTCCGTTCCCCTTTCATACTCCTATCACGACATGCAACTGAAGGCCAAATCTCCGGGAACTGAGAGCGGATACTGTTTGGTTTGGTGAGAGTTGGAGGTCATCCGCATGCGTTTTCTACAAGCCTGAAGCGCCAGCGAAGGATCTTTCTTGTACATAGCTGGCGCTTAAGGCTTGTAGAAATGTGCCCAACCCAAGCGTGAACCGCTCTGGGATCGCCGCGAAAATAAGTTCCCTTTTTGGGTCGTAAAACAGGTTTTTAACCTGTCCAAAAAATCAAAAGAAAGTTCAAAAAAACCTGTCCTACGCTCCAAAATTTCAGACTCAGATCTCGAGAACTTATTTCGCGGCGATCCTTGACCCTGGACCGAGTGTCGTTGTGCCCAAGTCTCGTTCCGTCGGTCCGAAACCCGGACCAACGCAAGACCACGAGAGGACCCTTTCATGAAGGCCCTACGCAAGACGTTCTCCAACGAGAATACCTGCTTGTTCGACCTGGATGCCAAGAACATCGACGAAGTGTTTGTCAAAACGGTACAGCACCTTGTCGACGCGAAGTTATTGGCTCCTGGTGCGAAGGACGAGATTGTCCAACGCCTCGGCGAACGAGAACGAGCGTCCTCGACGGCCATCGGCCATGCCGTCGGCGTGCCCCATTGCTATCTCGATTCGATGATCGATCAGATGGTCGTGTTCGTCCGCCTAAAGCATCCCCTCAACTTGGGAGCCCCCGACCACATCGCCACGCGATATCTGTTCGTCTTGCTCGGACCGAAAGCCGCGGCGGCGGTTCACCTCGACACTCTTGCCCTGATCGCTCGGCTCATGTCGGACGAGGCATTCCGATTTGACCTGAGCCAGGCGGATAGTCCCGAAGCCCTCCAGCGAGCGCTCGACCAATCCATCGGGCGGATCACTGCGCCGGCGCCGACCCAGGCACAAGCCCCCGACGGATTGGAGTATAGCGGCCACCTTTTTGGCGGGCTCTTCGCCGACGTCCGGCGCGTGTTGGGCCGCTACAAAAGTGATTTCGTGGACGGGTTCCATCCCAAGGCTCTCGCGTCCACGTTGTTCCTCTTCTTCGCCTGTCTGGCCCCCGCCGTCACGTTCGGCGGCCTCATGACGAGGGGCACGACCGACGTGAACGGACACGCCGCCATCGGGGTCGTCGAAATGCTCGTCGCCACGGCCATCTGTGGCGTTGTCTTCGCTCTTCTCGGAGGACAACCGCTACTCATCCTTGGCGGGACGCCCTCGTTGTTGATTTTCACGCTCATACTATTTGACCTTTGCGAGAGGCTGGGGATTCCGTTTTTCCAGACGTACGCGTGTGTGGGCTTGTGGACTGCCGTGTTCATGATGGGTCTGGCCCTCACCGAGGCCAGTTGTTGGTTACGCTATTTCACCCGCTTCACGGACGAAATCTTCGCCGCGTTGATCTCTGCCATCTTCATCTACACCGCGATCACAGACATCATCAAGATTTCCGTCGGACAGGAACAACGCCAACACCACGACGTCGCGTTACTCTCGATCTTGTTGGCCTTGGGGACGTTCTACATCGCCATCACGCTCCAGAGCATCCGCCGCAGTCGCTACATGCTTCCGTGGCTGCGAGAATTTTTCGCCGACTTCGGTCCCATGATTGCCCTGGCCGGAATGACGCTCGTTGCATTCGCTTTGCATGAGATCAACCTGGACACTTTACAAGTTCCCGTCGAATTCGAACCGACGTACCCGTCGCGCAGCTGGTTCGTGAATCCGTTCGCAGCTCCGGTCTGGGTTCAGTGGGCCGCGATCGGGCCAGCTCTCATGGCCAGCATCTTGATTTTTTTGAATCACAACATCGTCGCTCGCATCGTCAACGCCCCGGATCACAACCTCCAAAAAGGCACCGCCTATCACCTCGACCTGGGTCTGATCGGGCTGTTCGTTGCGTTTTGCTCAATGTTTGGTTTGCCCTGGTTAGTGGCGGCGACTGTTCGATCGCTCAACCATGTCCGGAGTCTGGCCACGACCGAAGAAGTCGTCAGTCCCACGGGTGAACGCCGCGACCGAGTCCTGCACGTTCGCGAGAATCGCGTCACGGGGTTGGCCATCCACATCATGATCGGTGCGTCGTTGCTCTTCTTGTCTCGTCTTCGGGCGATTCCGTACGCCGTCCTATATGGAATCTTTTTGTTCATGGGCGTGGTTTCGATGCGAGGGAATCAATTCTTCGAACGACTGAGCCTGTGGGCCATGCAGCCATCGCTCTACCCCGTGACGCACTACATCCGCCGCGTCCCGATCTGGACGGTCCACAGCTACACCGCCATTCAACTGGTGTGTTTGGTCGTGCTCTGGGTCGTGAAGGAAAGCCCCCTGGGGATCCTCTTTCCTCTGTTCATTGCCCTGTTGGTGCCATTGCGGTTTTGGCTTCCGACGATTTTCCGTCAACAATATCTGCAGGCGCTGGACGCCAAAGAACTCCCGAAAGAAGAAGAAACACAGTGGGCGTAGGTTTTCGCGGGGACCACGCAAGTTCTTGCTGTCGGTGTTCTTCGAAACTCCTTTTTTCCGGGCCGTGGAACGCGAAAGAAATGACTGTCCGTAACGATCTTTTCAAGACACGATAGATCAACACGAATGGGAAAATCGGTGGCGAACTCGATACGACTTACCCGCTCTTGCTCTGACCGAACGGAACGAGGAAAACGCGGAAGCCAGAGAGAAAGCTGCGATCGTCAGGGGGCTGCGGGGATCGAAACGACGCTTGGCAGTCCATGCCCGTGTTGAACCAACCTCCACCCCGAATCACCACCCTCCCTGCCATTCTCTCGTGCTTTGAGGAGGTCCACTCCCAGACGTTTCCATGCAGGTCGAAGATGCCGAGTGAGTTCGGAAAGTATTTGCCCACTTCTGCCGGTCGTCCAAGATAAGGGCCCCTGGAGGCGTTTCCGAATGGATATTTCCCACCGAAGTTGGCCTGATACGAGGAAAGGTTATTCGTCAGACTGGGACTAAGGTCCGTGCGTGATTTGGCAAAGTAGAAATGAAATGCACTTTGGGCTTTGGTAATCGGCCCGCCTCGGCAAACGTATTCCCACTCTTGTTCGGTCGGCAAGCGGTAAGTATATCCCTTGATCGGATATTGTTGGTTGAGTTTCTGGAAGAACTGCTGAGTGTCAGAATACGAGACAGATTCGACGGGACATTTGGGGTGGCCTTTGTGCTTGCTTGGATTCGAACCCATCAGACGTTCCCACTCGCTCTGGGTGACCTCGTATTTACCCACGTAGAAATCGTTCTCGAAATGGACCTTGCGCGTTCCTTCCTTTCCGCCTCCGCCGCCAAGCCAACACGTTCCTTTTGGGACTCGGACAAATTGCATTCCGAGTTGGTTTGTCCATTGTCGTCCGCTGGGCCCTGGTTCGTTGGGCGTTAGCGTTGATTGTTTACGATGGGACTTTGTTCGCTTCGGAGCTGGCTCGCCACAACCGCGAAATCCGGATAACACCACCCCGAGAGGCAATCCGAGAACCAATAAAATCACGATGAGGCAGCCCCAACTCTTTTTTTTCTTTTTCTTTTCCTTTGGGGCAGGCTGGTCCCAAGGGATCTCGTCTGCCGAACTCACCTCGATGGGTGGAGTGGTTGAGTGATCTGTCGGCGGACGCTTTTTTGATTTCCTAGGCAAAGGCGGAGGCAACGATCCCACCTTTGGCAAAGGAGGGTGCTTACTCGTTGGCTTTTGTCTGCTTAACTCTGTCTTCCGCTCAA
>CAYYUU010000185.1:0-9851 GCA_964474955.1 uncultured Alcaligenaceae bacterium
GACGATGCCCGGCGGCTGGAAACTCGTCAGGTTGGAAAAGGGTAAGGGTTACAGCCAGTGGAAGAAGGCGAGCAAGTACAACCCTCCGCATAGGAGTCCGCGACACATCGCGTTGTTGAAAGGAATCAACGTCGGGTCGTTCGTTCTCGACGCCAAGGTCAAGAGCACGATCAAGGACTACAACCATCGTGACGTCTGTTTATTCTTCGGATTCCAGGACAAGGCCCACTTGTATTACGTCCACTTCGGAAAGAGAATGGACGCCCACGCCAACCAAATCTTTATCGTCAACAAGGCACCCAGGACAAAGATTTCGACCACGACCACGAAAGGCACTCCGTGGGACGACGAATGGCATCACTTACGAGTCGTGCGAGACGTCGACTCTGGCAAAATCGAAGTGTTCTACGACGACATGAAAAATCCCATCATGACGGCCACCGACAAGACGTTCACTCACGGACGTATCGGGATCGGATCGTTCGACGACACGGCCGTTTGGGCGAGCGTGAAATTGCGTGGTGAACGAGTGAAGAAGTAAGACGAGCCGTCCGTTTTGCCCAGGCCAACGGCCTGGGTTCTCAAAACTGGCCACCCAGAACACTCTCATTTCGCGTGGCGTGCTTTTGCCTTTTGGCAAAAGTTTCTTCGACGTGGACCCTCTCAAATACGATTCGTATCGATCCGACCGACCCCGCGAAAGACGACACTCTCCAAAAGGGCACAAGTGTGATTCTTGTTCATCCGTCCGCCCACTCACGGACTGCCTGTCGGATAAACACACCGGTCCTACTTTTGGAGGTGTGGAAAAAAGCGTGATGCCGTCAATGCAACGCTCGTTGCCGAATTCGTCTTGTTTGCGAACAATAGAAATAGGAACGTCCCGAAAACTTGTTGCCTTCTGTTCCGTGCCAACCAGGAGCGAATATCAGCATGCCCATCCGGATCGAATATGGACGTGAGAGCGTCGAATACGATGTGCTTGAAGCCAACATCGTGAAGGTCCAACGTGCCCCCATCGTGGCTCCCATCATCGACGTCTCGGCTGCCGTTCGGCAGGCGTTGGACGAACCATTCGAATTTCCGCAGTTTTCGCGAGCCATCACGCCCGACGATCAAATCGCCATCGTCGTCGACGAAACCGTCCCCCAGCTTTCGAGCATCCTCGTCGCGTTGCTTGAGTATTTGGTCAAAGCGGGAATCCAACCCGAAGCCATCACTTTGATTTGCTATCCGCCCTCAACCCAACAACCCTGGCTCGACGATCTTCCCGAAAATTTGGAAGACGTCCAGATTGAAATTCACGACCCCAAAGACCGCGAACGGCTGCGATATCTTTCCACGACCACGAACGGCCAACGACTCTACGTCAATCGGACGATCGTGGACGCTGGCCAGACGATCGTATTGACGCGAGTGGCGTTCGATCCGGTCCACGGTTATCGAGGTTCGGAATTGGCCATCTTTCCGGCCCTTTGTGACGAAGAAACCCAACAGTCCGCCGAAGCCGGTTCGCTTTCTCTAGATCCTCCGGAAGAGGGAGCCCGAAGCACCGAAGCGAGTGAAGCCGCCTGGCTCCTCGGCTTGCCGTTTTTTCTACAAGTCATCGAGGGGGACGAAGGGAACGTGGCCCACGTTCTTGGCGGTGTCGCGAGTAGTTCGGAAAAGGCGAAGGATCTTCTTGGGGCTCGCTGGCGTGTGGAAGTCGAAGAACCTGCCGACGTCGTCATCGCCGGAGTCAAAGGAGAACCGGGAACTCCAGGCTTTGCGGAACTCGGACGAGCCCTAGCGAACGCTGCCCGCGTCGTCAAGACGGATGGAAAGATCGTCTTGTTGACCGACGCGAATCCCCAGATGACCGGCACGCTGGCGGTCTTGCAAGACACCGGAGACAGTGGCAGCGCTTTGAAAGTCGCCGAGAGAACGACGAGCAAACAACGCGAAATTCTTTTCCATTGGGCCGCGGCAGCCCAGCGCGCAACGATCTACCTTTTGAGCCAGCTTTCGGCCGACACGGCGGAAGAACTTCTGACTGTCCCGCTCCAACACGCAGGCGAAGTCCAGCGTTTGTTGACCGAACATACGACCTGCGTCGTCCTTGCCGAAGCCCATAAGATGCTGGCGACGTTGAAGTAAGAATCGCCGCGAAAAGAAGTTCTTGAGATCAGGAGTTTGTTCGTAGGACAGGTTAAGAACCTGTCCTACGAACGACAACGGAACTTATTTTCGCGGGCATCCTCAAGAACCAAGGTTACAAGATGCCCAAACAATCCCCACTCCACGATTTGCTCGTCGCCAACGGAGCAAAGTTTACTCCGGACGACATTCACGGAATGCCATCGGTCTTCTCTTCGACGCCTGCCAACGACGCTCAGTTGTTGGACGGCTCGATCCTTTTTGACCTCTCGCTTGGCACCAAGATCGAAGTCTCCGGCAAAGAGGCTTTGATGTTCCTGCACAACTTATGTACGAACGAAATCAAAAAACTCCCCGAACATGCCGGGTGTGAGACGTTCTTCACGACGAACAAGGCAAAGGTCATCGCCCACGGTTACGTCAGCCATTCGACCCGCGACGGCAAAGACGTGTTGTTGTTCGACACCGTTCCGGGCCTCGAAGAAACGCTCTACAAACATCTCGACAAGCACTGGATCAGCGAGGACATCGAGATCAAAGATCGAACCGACGAACTCGGGATGCTCCACGTTTGCGGCCCGAAAGTGTCTGTTCCATTCTCCGAAATCTTCGATGGGGACGTGCCAATGCTGAACGAGTTACGACACGCAACCATTGCGTTTTCCGGTCATGAAGTGATGCTCCGGCGACATGATTATCTGGGGATTTTCGGTTTCGACGTGATCGGCTCAGTGGAAAGTATTCGCGAACTCTGGAAACAACTCTTCGACGCAAAAGCGTGTCCTGCGGGCTCGCAAGTGTGGGAGACTCTGCGAATCGAAGCCGGACAGCCGATCTTTGGAAAGGACATCGACGAAAACCGAATGGCCGCCGAAACCGGACGGATCGAACAAGCCATCTCGTACGACAAGGGTTGCTATCTCGGCCAAGAAACGATCGTCATGGCTCGCGACCGAGGACACGTCAACCGCACCCTCATGGGGTTGGTTCTGTCCGAGACGGAACAAGCTCACGCAGGCGACAAGGTTTTTCAGGGAGAGAAAGAAGTTGGTCTCGTGACGTCCGCGATTTTCTCTCATCGGCTCAAGAAAAATGTCGCGTTGGCGTACCTGACGCGAGGGAACCAATCGCCGCAGATGGAATTGGAGGTCGCGACGTTGCAAGGCCGCACCAAAGCGACCGTCTCGGGGTTACCATTTGTCAAGCCGTAAAGTGTTTCAAAGCGAGAAGCACACAAGCCGTCGCGTTGAACAGTGCGTGTAACATGACCGGCCCCAAAAGACTGTTCGTCCGTTGCATCACCCAACCCAACACCAGTGCGAGCACAACGAGCGGAATCGGCGCCGGCCACGGCTTGTGGATCAATCCGAACAAGGCGGCCTGAGCCAGGAGTGCGAGCTGCCGATTGACGACGGGGTTTTGGTGTCTGGGGTCAAACACGTCAGCGATGTCTAGGGAGTACGTTTCTCGCGGAAGGTCTCGCGGAAGGTCTTGCGGAATGGCTTCCGACGAGATGGCTTCCGACAGTGGCGTGTCCTGAGTTGATCGCGGTGATGGTGTGGTTGCTGGAGCTCCACGGCTCCCAATCCAAATGTAGATGGCCGACAGCAACAGCACGAAGACCGTCACTTGCTCGAAGACTGCCTGATGGGTATTCATCCCCAAGACCAGCGCCACGAAGAACAAAACGTGGCTTCGCCAGGCCACTTGCGAGGCCCATCGTTGGAGAACTCCGCGAAACAGAAATTCCTCCAATATGGCAGCGATGGGTACTGCGGCGACGATCAACACGACCCAACGCAGGACAGTCGATTCGGGTTCGACCAAGCTCACTAATTTGTGCGATTCCGGAGCCGTTTCTGAGTACCAACGCGTGAGCCAGGAACCGACTGCATGAATTCCGAGAACGCACGGAGTCGCAGCAAACCAGGCCCATCCTCCGAGAAAGCACGCGAGCTGCCAACCTTTTCTTTGAATTCCCAGGTCGGTGAGGTGGAGGTCGGAGCCGAGCCGAAGCAACCCGACGACAATGATGATCAGAACCGGCGCGGTAAAGATTAAAAGAACATAGCGACGAAGTACTTCGACGTGTTCCGGGGCTTCTCCGTAGACGTAGTCCAACGTTTCCAAAGCAAGTGGTGGAATGGAGAAATACAGCAATGCCGCACCCAACACGGCCCACCCGTTCCACATCCGTACCGAAAGAGGAGCCTCCGACCCCTTACCGAGCACCCGCACCAAAGTGGCTCTGTCTTCTTTGGGCAGAAAGAACCACAGCACCACCAAACCAATCACGACCGGAATGGCCAACACCGACCACGCTACATATGCCCATCCAAGATCGCCCAGAATATTCATCTCAGAACTGATTCCGTTTTCTTATAATGGTGGTGATTTTATTCCGAAATCGTTGATGAGGGATTCGAAAGTTGCTTTTCGCTCCGCGAAAAGTTCTTTGTCTTGAGAATCTTGCCGCTCCGCGAAAAGCAACTTTCCGAGAAAGCCTCCCTTGTTTATCTGCCCCGACTCTGTGAGCCCGAATGACAATACTCGACACCATTGTAGACAGCAAACGCAAGGAAATCGCCGCGAGACGGCTCGAACTCCCCGAAGCCGAACTCGAGCGACGAGTCAAGGATGCTCCACCTCCAAGGGATTTTGGCGCAGCGTTGTCACGACCCGACGAAATAAACTTCCTCACGGAAGTGAAAAAGGCTTCGCCTTCTGCCGGAATCATCCGCGAGGATTTCGACCCCGCCACGATTGCCAGGGCCTACCAGGAAGGTGGAGCCGCCGCGATCAGCGTGTTGACGGATGCTCCCTTTTTCCAGGGGCATTTGGATTACTTGACGACCGTAAGAAACGTCGTCGAACTTCCCGTCCTTCGAAAAGACTTCATCCTTGAGCCGTATCAGGTTCTCGAAGGTCGGGTGGCCGGTGCCGACGCCGTCTTGTTGATCGGCGAGATCCTGGATGACGATGCGTTGTCAACGCTTCTGGAGTATACCCGTTCGTTGCGGATGGAAGCGTTGGTCGAACTCTACGATCGCGAAAACCTGCCTCGCGTCATCGAAGCTGGGGCAACGCTCATCGGCATCAACAATCGCAACCTCCGAACATTCGAGACCCGTTTGGAGCATACGCTCGAGTTGGCCGAACACGTTCCCCAAGATCGGTGTCTTGTCAGCGAGAGCGGCATCCGTACGCGAGAAGACATCGTGCGACTCCGCGAAGCGGGGGTCCGCGCCGTGCTGATCGGCGAGACTTTAATGCGCGCCGAAAACATTGTCGATAAGCTCCACGAACTCCGAGGAGTCGAATAACTCCGTGTCAGACTTTCGAGACGTTCTGCGTTCTGCGTTGGAATCGCTTTCCCCAGAGGAAACGACGATCATCGTGGCGATTTCGGGAGGCCCCGATAGCGTGGCCCTTTTGCGAGGGCTCGTCGAAATCCAACCAACGTTTCGGTTCGGGAAAATCATAGCCGTCCATCTGAATCACCAAGCCCGTGACACCGAAAGTGACAGCGACGAACGATTCGTGCGAGACCTCTGCACGACATTGCAAGGATCTTGTCCAGGTTTGATGTGCGAAACCGATACGATCGACGTTCCCTTGCGGTCGCAAGAACGCGGCGAGAGTTTCGAACTCACGGCCCGCGAGACTCGCTACGAATGGTTGCGGGAACTCGCCCACAAACATTCTGCCCGCTGGATTGCCACCGGCCACACGGCCGACGATCAGGCCGAAACTGTCCTTCACCGATTTCTGCGTGGGACGGGGCTCAAAGGATTGGCCGGGATTCCGGCCCAAAGAGAATTCATGCCCGGCGTCGATTTGATTCGTCCTGTGCTCCGAGCCACACGGCAAGACGTTCTTGATTTTCTCGCAGAAATCAACCAACCCTTCTGTGTCGACAGTTCCAACGAGAACAACGACTTCACGCGGAACCGGCTCCGCAACGAACTCCTGCCGCTCCTGAAGCGAGATTACAATCCGGGAATCGTGCAGGTCCTTTGCCGGCTCGCCGACCAGACCGAAATCGTGCAACGCGAACTCGAAGGCCAGGCTCACGAACTGCTAGTTCGCGCAGAACTTCCGCGGGCCGGCTCGTTGCTCGTTTTCGACGTGACCCGACTCGCTGCGGCTTCGCGGCATCAGGTTCGAGAAGCTTTCCGGATTGTTTGGTCGCGGGAAAAATGGCGTATGCAGGAAATGGGGTTCGTGGAGTGGGACCGAGTCGCGGCGGTCGCCCTGGGCGAAATGGTGGCCACGGACTTGCCCGGAAGAATCCGCGTCCGTCGTAACCGTCAGGTTGTCCGGATTGGGCCGATTGGTTTGGACCCGTGACGTCGTTTTCTCAAATCCCGAGTAGTCATTTTCGGACCAATCACGTACTCTCTAAGGATGATCTTCCCCCAAAGAGAAAATCGCCATGCGAGAGTACCAATACTTAGAATTCCGTGCGATCGACAAACCACTCGATCGCGAAGCCATGCGCGACCTTCGCACCATCACGACCCGCGCCGAAATCACTCCCACGACGCTCATCAACGAATACCACTTCGGGCGATTCAAGGGCGAGCCCTTGGAGTTGATGAAGCAGTACTTTGATGCGTTCTTTTATTTCGCTAGCTGGGGCTCGCACGAGTTGATGCTTCGGTTCCCGCTCGGTACGCTGGACCTCTCGCAAGTCCAGCCGTATTGCTCCGAGTACACGCTGGACGTCCACACCACGCCGACCCATTTGATCCTCGAATTCCACGCCGAAGAGGACGACCACGCCGACCGGTTCAGCGGCAACGATGACGAAGTCTCGCTCGATTCGATCATCGGCATTCGGAATAACTTGATCGCCGGTGACCTACGCCCGCTGTACATTGCCTGGCTTTCGGCAGCCCAGACGGATGACCCGGACTCCGACGAATACGAACCTCCGGTGCCAGGTGGTTTGGGCAATCTTCCTTTGACGCTCGAAAGTTTCGCCGCGTTCATGCAAGTCGATCCCCTGTTGTTGGAGGTCGCCGCCGAGGCTTCCGAACCCGAAATGTATCTGAGAGGAACGCCGGAGGACTATGCCCGATGGCTCGCCGACAAATCTGTTGCCGAAAAAGATGGGTGGCTTGTGCGGTTGCTCGAAGGGAATGAACCGCAGTTGCGAACTGGGTTACTCCAACAATTCCGCGTGGACCAGGCCGCGGCCCGCGGAGAAATCCTCGTTACGGAAACCAACGGCCACCGAACTGTGGGCGACCTCCTGCAAGCCCGAGCCAAACTGGCCGCAGCACGCAAACAGCAAACGACCAATCGGGAACAGAAGACTAGTTGAGAGGTTTCGAAAGGTGGGAGGCTGAAAAAATCTCACGCCAAGGATAAGTCGAGTTCGACTTCCAGTTTCCGACTGGGCAGCTTGCCCGGCTACGATGAATTTGGCCTCCGGCCAAAAAACAGCAAACCCTCGATTCTCAACTCTCGACTTTCAACTCTCGACTTCCGCCTTTACTCTGTTCTCCCCGTATGGCCTCTGGTCCTGCAATGTTTCGTGGTGTATTCTAAATAGAATACGCTGTGCGAACCTTCTACGAGATAACCCTTCGATGATAGCAATTGTAAGCGATATTCATAGCAATTTGGAAGCCTTGGAAGCAGTCCTCGAAGACATCGACCGTTACGACACGGAGGCAATCTACTGTCTCGGAGACACCGTCGGATACGGTCCGAATCCTCGCGAATGTGTTTCGTTGGCGATGGACTGGCGGCTCGTACTGCTGGGCAACCACGACCACGCGGTGTTGTACGAACCGAAGGATTTCAACCCCATCGCCGAAGAAGCAACACGTTGGACGCGTCGTCAAATCGAGACGCCCATCCCCAATCAAGAATCCGTCGACCGTCGCTGGGAATTCATTGCCGAGTTGCCGATGGGCCACAGCGAAGACAATATCCTGTTCGTGCACGGCTCGCCGCGTCAACCTCTGAACGAATACGTTTTTCCCCCCGACGTCCGCAACCGGAACAAGATGGAGCGATTATTCGAGTTGGTCGAGAAGTTCTGTTTTCTGGGCCACACGCACGTCCCCGGCATTTTCACCGAATCCCTCGATTTTATTTATCCCACCGAGGACGCCAGTTCGCACGTCATCGTCGAAGGAAAGGTCATGTGCAACGTCGGCTCCGTGGGCCAACCCCGGGACGGAGACTGGCGAGCTTGTTACGTGTTGTTCGATGGCGAGGCGATTCACTATCGCCGGGTCGAGTACGATGTCGCCACGACCGTGAAAAAGATTCACAACGTCCCCGAACTCGACCGGTTCCTCGGAGATCGCCTCCTGACTGGCAAATAACACCAACATCAGCCCACGATCCTTAAATATTTCCGATTACGCCCTGAAAATTTGGAAAACTTTTCCTCGGTTTCGCAGAAAGGAACTTGCGACGCCCCTCGCAACTGCCATACGATAACCGAAGGAGGTCAAATCGCGAATTCCGTCGCACTCGCAACCAATACACCAACTTCACAGGCACGATATGGAAGACGTTCTGGTCATGATTCTCGGCGGAGGTCGAGGCACTCGGTTGTTTCCCCTCACGAAACATCGGAGTGAGCCAGCGGTGCCCATCGCGGGGAAGTATCGGCTCATCGACATTCCGATCAGCAATTGCATCAACAGCGAGATGAGCCGGATTTATGTGCTTACCCAGTACATGAGCGTCAGCCTCCATCGCCACATCGCCAATACATACAAGTTCAACCCGTTCACCGAAGGATTCGTCGAGGTCCTGGCGGCGCAGCAAACGTACGAGACCTCCAGCTGGTTCAAGGGAACCGCCGACGCCATCCGGCAAAATCTCCATTACATCCGCAACGAAGAGGGCCGCGACATCCTAGTCCTATCGGGCGACCAACTCTATCGGATGGATTTTCGTATCCTGCGGGATGCACACCGCCAAGCCGAAGCCGACGTGACGATCTCCGTTTTGCCGGTGACGGCTGACCAAGCCGCGAGCCTGGGCATCGTCTGCGTCGACGAAAATTTGCGAATCACCAAACTCGTCGAGAAGCCGACGCCGGACAAGTTGGAAGCCCTGAAAACTCCGCGGGCTCTTTTGGAAAAACACGGTTTTCCTGCCGACCGTGGCGAATACCTCGCGAACATGGGCATCTATTTCTACCGCCGAGATTCGCTTCTGAAGTTGTTGCAGCAGCACCCAAATGCACATGATTTCGTGACGGAGATTCTGGAGCCGAGCCTCGGTACGCATAACTTCCGGGCGTACTTGTTCGACGGATACTGGGAAGACGTCGGTTCGATCAAAACGTATTACGAGGCGAATCTCGCTTTAACGGGCCAAAACCCGCCTTTCGACTTCCACGTCCTCGAAGGGGTGATCTACACCCGCATGCGAAATCTGCCAGCGTCTCGTGTGCTCAACGCGACGCTTGAGAATTGTGTGCTCAGTGACGGCTGTGTGGTCGACGAAGGTGCGAGACTCCAGAACTGTGTCCTCGGGGTCCGCACGCAAATTGGCAAGAACGCCACGTTGCGGGACGTCGTGATGATGGGTGCAAATTATTTCGAGAGCGAACTGGAGGAGAACTCGGAGTCGCCGAAAAACCGTCCTCGGCTTGGCGTGGGCGACGGATCGGTCGTCGAACACGCGATCCTAGACAAGAACGTCCGTATTGGTGCGGGCGTCCAAATCCGGAGTCAGCG
>CAYYUU010000186.1:0-9839 GCA_964474955.1 uncultured Alcaligenaceae bacterium
AGGTATCTTCGTTCAATTGATCTCCAGCGAATAACGAGTCCCTCATCGGTTATCTCCCGTTTAATAATCGAATGATTGGGCAGTTCCGGTGTAATAAGAGGTATTTGTTGGGATGACATGACTTGGTCTCGGTGGGATTTTGATGGACCAATTCATTCGATCACGAGACTCTTTCAACGACCGTTTTACTCAACCGATTTCCGGACCTTTCATACTTCGAGAAAATGAAAGGATTTTGGTTGTCTAAACTGGTAGCCCAAATCAAAGTTTTTGGAACTCGTTTCTCGTCATGATTCAAGCCACTGGCTGGCCAGTGGAGTAAGTCCGAAAGAATACCATGAGTCGACATGTTTGTCTGTTCTCGGATTTAGCTCCCGTACTTTGTATTACCTCGGCAATGTTCATTCTCACATGACCTAGCCCTCAGGGGGCGGAATCACCCTTTTCGCAATTTTGCACGCAAGGAATAATCTTGCCGAGGTAATAGCCGTTGGTTTTCCCTCTATTCAGTACAACGGCCTGGGGTTACAAATCTGGCCTACGGACCAAAAACGGAACTTGTTGTCGTGGCGATCCTTACCTTCGATCTCATCCCGTGCTCAATCGCCATCGTCGTTCGTCGCTTTCGCTTCCTCGGCGGCCTTTTCCTTCTTCAACAGTCGCCGCCAGCGGATCAACATCACGATCCCGCAAACGAAGAAGATTCCCGCAATGCCCAACTCGGTCCCAACGACGGCCCACTTTCCGCCTGCCTCGTACAACCGCATGAGAGGCCCCCACAACGAGAGCCACTCGCGATGTTCTTCGTACCGTGTGATTTTGTAGTGGTGGTACCACGCCGCGACGCAGACCAACACTCCGAGCAACGGAAACGCCGCCCAACCGCTCGCCCGTTCTGAGTCCGTCCATCGCTCCGTCGACTGGAAGTATTCATTGTCGACATTTTCGAGCGCCTCCCCGAGTCGACGAACGCCAGACTTGGCCGCGACTCCCCACACGTCGTCGCAGCTTCCCTGGATGGCGATGACCGTCCCGATTTCGTCCGGAGTGATCTGAACGGTCAACCGGACGGTTTGCGCGCCGAACTTACAACTTCCGGTAACCTTTCCGGCTTCTCGATCAACGGCCTTCCGTTTTCCCACAAGCTCCATGGACGTACAAACGTCTTCGAAGACTTGCTCAGGGGATTTTTCAGAGCGAATTTCCGTCTTGTGTTTTCCCAGCATCGTCGCATGCCTCAGCTCCCCAGAGACCAAACGGCAATCGAGCCGTCTTCGCTCGCGGACAACAATTGCTTGCCATCCGGCGAGAAATTCACGCAAAGGACTTTCGCACGGTGGGCTCGCATCGGGGGATACGGAATCCCGCTCTCGACTTCCCAAAGACAAACCGAACCGTGGGCGCCGTCGCAGGCGGCAAGCCAGCCGTCCGGGGAAACCGCTACGCTCCAAACCGCATCTTGAAAGCCATCGAACAAGTGTTCCTCGGTGCCTTTTTCAAAGTTCCACAACCGAACCGACTTGTCCGAGCCCCCGCTGAGCGCTCTTCGTCCATCGGGCACAAACACGACGCTCTGGACCCGTCCTGTGTGCCCTCGAAACAAAGCGAGTTGACGCTTCGAATGGACGTCCCACAACTGGACGGTCCCATCGGCACTCCCAGAAAGTGCCTGGCGTCCGTTCGGAGCAAACGCTAACGAAAGAATCGCACCCCGTTGTCCCTTGAATCGCCCGAGCGCTCGACCCGTCTTGACTTCCCAACACCGAATGTCCGGGTCGTGGATGTTGCCGGTCAAGGCGTATTGCCCATCGGGAGAGAACGCCAAAGTTCCATTGGTCTTGCTCGGAGCACAAGCGACTTCCTCGGCCCGGTCGAGGTCCCACAATCGCACGGATTTATCCGCACTCGCCGACGCCGCAAGCCGCCCGCCCGGAAGGAACGCGACTTTCTGAACAGAGGCCGTATGCCGATTCAAGACCAGCAGTTCTTGCCCCGACCGGACGTCCCACAATCGCAACGTCTTGTCCGCACCACCAGATAAAATGCGTTCGCCGTTCGGCGAGAACACCGCGCTGACGACAACCCCTTGGTGCCCTATGAGTTTCTGCACGAGCTTGATCGACCCAGGAGGTAGAGTCTGTCCTCCTTTGTCCTTCCACCATTCCGATTGCCGACGAATCCCAGGTTGTGGGGTCGCTCTAGTTGCCGAACTGTTCCCTTGCTGCGTTTGCTGTCCGGAAACGGTTTGAGTAGCGGGTTCCACCTGATCCCACACATGGTCCACAGTCCCCTTTGGAATTTTGTCCGTCGTGGCCCCGGACGATTTCCGAGTGTCCTCGTCGTCCGTGTCTTCGTCGGTCTTCCTCGCGTCGGTGCCCGTGGACGCTTGTAATTTGGGGATGTAGTCGAGCACTCCCGCCATGTCCTGGATGCGGTCCTTGGGATCTTCCAGCAAGCATTGTTCGAGCAAGTCCGCAGCCAGTTCCGGAAGCTGTCCCCAATGTTTCCGCAACGGCACTGACGTCTTGAATAGCGCGTAACAACACGTCTTGGCGAGCCCGTACACGTCGGTGTACGTCCCGACCGGAACGCCGGGCAGCTTCCCAAGCTGTTCGGGTGCGGCATAGTCGACCGTCCCGGCAATGCTGTAGCCGACCGTCGACTTGCGAGCTTGCGCGGACGTACTCGTTGAGTGGAGCACACCTTGTTTCAAAGCCAGACCGAAGTCGATTAACTTAATCTTCCAACTCCCGTCCGAACGCCGCCGAACGAGCACGTTTCCGGGTTTCACGTCGCGGTGCAGAATGTTATGTGAGTGGGCCGCTTGCAACGCCTCGGCGAGTTGACGCACGAAATCTGGAAAATCGCTAACCGCGATGGTGCCATGCTTCTCGACGAAATCGTCCAGGTTGACTCCATCGAAGTAGTCCATCACGAGGTACGGGCGATTCACGTCGTCTTCGGCGTAGTCGCAATCGCGGAGACGGATGATCCCGGGATGGTCGAGTTCTTCCAGAAGATGGGCCTCCCGGAAGACGTCATGGACAGTTCGATCCAGGCTGTCGGTCTGCAGAGCCTTGACGACGAGCCGACTCCGCGAAAGTCGATTGCGGCAAAGGAACGCGACTCCAAACCCTCCGGCCCCGAGAATCTTCTCGGCCTCATATTTCTTGAACGGGAATGGTTGATACTTGTGGGGATCGAGTTCCACCGCTTCTCGAATCGCCTTCAACGCCGCCGCGAAGTTTCCTTGTTCCACGGCCGCCGTATACAAGTTGAACTGCGCCTCGGCCTTTTCGTCCGACGTCGTGGTGATCGTCGCGACTGCCGCGAAATCGTCCTGGGCCTCTTCGAACGAACCGGTCGCTACCTTGAGTTTTCCGATCGAATTGAGCAACGAAGGGAGCTGCGCCCGTTGTTCTTCTGGGAGGGCTCGGTATTGCTCGATGAGTTGTTTCACGAGTTGTCTTTCGTACTCGTTGCTGATCGACAAGCTGTCTTTCGGCTGGACGGCGCGGTTCAGCACGTCGAGCCGTTGAGTCAGTTCGGCGATTTTTTGGTGCAGGCTCAAGACGGAGTCGCGAGTTTCAATCGCCACGCCTTCCATCGAAACGAGCATGACTTCTAGGTGTTCGCGATTCGAAGTGAGGGCCTTGTGGAGCCCCGCAAACGCATGGTCGTCCGTCGTCTGGATGAGTTCGAGCTTGGCCCACGAAAGCCCCTGGTAAAGCTGCCGGTCGAGTTCGACTTCGCGGCGAAAGAAAAATCGAACCGCAACTACCAGGAGAGACTGATCTGGTTGTGCGGCGTCTTGGCTGCCCGCGGCTTCGCCGACGTTGAGCCGCACGAGGTGCGCGAGGTTCGGATAATTGCCGGTGTGGAACTGACTCGCCATCTGATCCACGGCATACCATTCGGCCCGAAGCATTTTTTCGGGGTCGTTGAATCGTGCGAATTGACCGACTTCGCGGGCGAGTTGGTTCGGATCGAGGGGTTCGTGAAACAGGCCTTTCTTGCGTGCGTCGCGCAATTCGGCGAGACAGAGTTTTCGGAAATCGTGTTTCGTGTTCGGCAGCGCCGAGAGTGGCGTTGCGTCGAGGAACGCCCGGACTTGTTCGCGGAACGCCTTGTTGTCGGAGCTGTGGAACCAGCTCAACAACGACTCTCCTGCGAGTGCGATTTCCAAAGCCTTCCAGGCGTTGCCGCTGGCGTTTTGCATCGCCCGATTGAGGCTCTGGCTGTGGTCGATAAAGTGGTTCGCGAGGAAACCAACCACGGTCTCGACCGCGGCCTCTCCCATCGACAAATTGACGCTGTGCGAGGCACCCTCGACGACGGAGCGCAAGGCCAGCGAAGAGAGAGATTGGAAAATTCCCATGCCGGTTGTCACTCCCGATGTTCGTCTGCGTGATGGTAAATTTCTTGGAGGAGTGGAGTTGCCCCTATTCGCCATCGTACCCTGTGTGGACGACCGTTCAAGAGGGTTCAGCCGCAAGGGGATGCTCGGGCCTTTCGCAATGGATCGAAGAACAACTTTGTCAACTATACTTCCCATCTCTTGGACACGTGAAAAATTGTTCTCCGGAAAAATCGGCCCAAATCAAATTCCGAAATTCACAGAAGCACCGCCCGTGAACTCCCATTGTCCGCAAGTTCGATGTTTTGCCTCAACGACGGCGCTGGATTGTGTCGATACAAACGTCTGGGAAATCGACACAAGCGGAGAGCAAAGATGCGGGTCGTTCACGGTGTCTTGGCTTTGGGAATGCTGCTGTTCCTGCTAGTCAATGCAGGATGCAAATCCAGTCACGATCACCCCGACGACCCACTCTTCGTGAAACGTCCCCCACTCATCCAGACCCGTGTTCCTCCATCCGTTCCGGAGCCGCACCCATTGATTCCGAGAATGCCCACAATTCCAACGGGTGTACTTGCAGCCACGAATCCTGGGCCACCACCAATTTTTAATCCGCACCTGGTCCTCCGAAAGGCCGCAAGCCGAGCTAGCCTCGACCTTCACCGAGTGTCCTTGCCCAAGCCACCAGAATAACCCGACGCATTTTTCGACGGCGGGTTGGAACGGGCCAGGAACCCTTTTCGAACGCGTGTGCACCAAACACCAACTAGCGACACAGCTTCGCAATGCGCTCCAAACATCCTCTGAGAGTATGCCCTTTGTTGCTCTCGCGGCTATTATAAGAACGTCCGGCTTTGCGGAGTTGGTGGTACAGTCATGCTCTGGGTGGAACTACTGGAGAAACGGGAAAGATATGTTGACAACTTCTCGGGAAGCAACGGTCAGGCCTTTGGCCGGAGGTCATGCCAAGCTCGGAGCAACGATTGTCGGTGCCCCCAATGTTCGGACCGATCAATACGTGGAAATCCACAACGGCCCGAACACAGTTTACTGTCGTGTGGAGGGTCCGCCGCATTCTCTGCACTTGACCGAAGAAGATATTTGTCTCGACGAATGGCAACGCGGACAACTGGCCGTTCGCGAAGGCGAACGAGTCGAGATCGTCCACCTCCCCGCGGAGAAAATTGAGCCATTGACCCAACTCGATTTGGTCGTGAACGAAAAACTACCTCTTTCGACCTCGCGTGATCAGGTCGGGGAATTTGTGACCCAAAAGCGGTTCCCCTTGTATCCGGGGTTTCGCTTTGAGTTCGCCCCGCCCGGTGTCGTTTCGCGTTTGCTCTTTCAGGTCAAGCGGTGTCGAGGTTCTCGCGGTACTCTCGGGTTCGGCATTTGCACGAAGGATACGCAAGTCCGCATTAAAGTCGGACGGGTGGGACTCAAACACGAGGAAGACGTCGTTTCTTATGACGACATCGGCGGACTCGAAGACGAAATTCGGATCGTTCGCGAGACGTTGGAAGCTCCCATCCGAATGCGAAACGCAATGCGACGAATCGGCGTCTCGCCTCCGACTGGTGTGATTTTCTATGGCGTACCGGGAACCGGCAAAACAATGTTGGCCCGAGCCCTCGCTTACGAAGCCGGTGTCCCAATCCACCAACTCAGCCCATCCGACCTCTACGGGGCGGGCGTTCGCGATCCAGAAGCGAAGTTGAATTCCGTCTTCGACCAGGCCGAATCGCATCCCGAAGGTAGCCTGATCGTCATCGACGAGTTGGATTTCATCGCGGGCGAGCGAGGCTCCCAAGGCAATGGTGATCGGGCGAATCTGTCGACGATGTTGCTCGCACGGCTGGACCGTTTGAATTCCAAGGGGAACGTTATGGTCATCGGGACGACGAACCGACTCGAAGCGATCGACGACGCCCTCCGCCGACACGGGCGTTTCAGTCGCGAGATACATGTCCCTGCACCGAGCCAAGATGGCCGGCGACACATACTCCAAATACACACTCGTAAAATGCCGCTCGCCGGAACCTTCGACGAAGAGCACGAAACCCTCCGCCAGCAAGTGGCCCAACGGACTCACGGATACGTCGGGGCCGATCTTGCCGAACTTTGTCGTCAAGCCGGTTTGAACGCTTTGCGCCGTGCTCATCCGATCGACATTCTGGACCGGGGCGACCACTCGCCTCAAGCTCCGCTCAGCATCACCGCCGAGGACTTCCAGAACGCAATGACCATCGTCAAGCCGTCCGCCTTGAAAGAGGTCATGGTGTCGGTGCCAGACGTCACGTTCTCGGACATCGCCGGGCTCGGTCACGTGATCGACGACATCCAAGAGCGCGTCCTCCGACCGCTCAAGGAACCGGAAGTCTTCCAGGCCATGGGGTTGCCCCCCGAGCGAGGCATTCTTTTGTATGGTCCGCCGGGAACCGGAAAGACGATGCTCGCGAAAGCTATCGCAAATGAATGCGGAGCGAATTTTCTGGCCGTCCAGGGTCCCGAACTGCTGAGCAAGTGGGTCGGCGAGTCCGAAGAAGGCGTCCGGAAAGTTTTTGCGCGGGCCAGGCAACTCGCCCCTTCCATTGTCTTTTTCGACGAAATCGAGGCGTTGCTGCCCGCTCGCGGAAGTCATGCGAACGACTCGGGCGTGTCGGATCGCGTCGTCAACCAATTCCTTGCGGAAATGGATGGCGTCGTGGACCTCGGCTCGGTGTCGATCCTCGCAGCAACCAATCGCCCCGAAATGATAGATCCTGCGGCCGTTCGTTCGGGCCGTTTGGGGACACACATCGAAGTCCCAATTCCCGACGAGAAAGGCCGTGCGCAAATCTTGAGTCTCTACCTCAAGGGAACTCTCGAAGGCGACCCGATCCAGCGCCTGGCCCAGGAGACCGACGGCCTTTCTGGTGCCGACCTCGCCGAGATTTGTCGAAACGCAAAACGGATCGCCTTGCGATCGGTGAACTACGCGACCATCACGCCCGTCACGTCCGAACATCTCCAACAAAGCTGGACAGAATTTCGCAACCGTTCGAAGCCTTGGCGTATATAACCCCAAGAGGGCCTCTCCGGTTGTTTCTGTTTTGCCTTCTTTCCACACCTTCAAAATTGTTCTGCACTCGTAGCCGACTACCGCCAAAACATTTCCTGTGATATTCTGAAATCTACATCGAGTATTGATTCCGTCGGGAAGGACGGGGCAGGAACGCCCACCGTAGGACAGGTTTGTAACCTGTCCAAAAGAAAAGGATAGGTTACAAACCTGTCCTACGTTCCAAGTTCTGCCTTCAAGGAGAGGTTGGGCGCATGGCCGTCACAAACTTGAAAGCGTTGATCGGAAAGCTCAATGCCACTTGTCGTCGGTGCGTCGAAGAGGCGGCGTATTTGTGCCTCCAACAGACCAACTACGAAGTGCAAATCGAGCACTGGTTCTTGAAACTCCTTGAGAGTTCGGACTCCGACTTCGTCCGCATCTTGAAACATTACGACGTAGATTCTAGCCGGGTCGCGCAAGAATTGACAAATACCGTCGAGAAATTCAAGCGAGGGAACTCTCGCAATGCCCCATCGTTCTCGCCAGAATTGCTAGACCTCATCCGAGAAGCCTGGCTCCTCGCGTCCCTCGAATTCGGATCGCCTGTCGTCCGCTCGGGCTATCTCTTAACGGCGTTGCTCAACGAATCGCCACTCCTGCGAAAAATGCGAGATAGCTGTCCCGAGATCTGCAAGATCAAAGGGCACCAATTGTTCGAGGACGTGCAAGTCCTCATCCGAGAAACGGGCGAAGCCGCCGAAACCCCACCATCGACAAGTTCGGCTCCAACAAGCGAACCAGGACAGCCGACCCACGCACGTCCGGACTCGAAGACGCCATCGCTCGACCAGTTCACGATGAACTTGACCCAACTCGCCAAGAACGGAAAGATCGATCCCGTCATCGGTCGTTCGTCCGAAATCCGACAGGTCATCGACATCCTCACTCGTCGCCGACAAAACAACCCGATCCTCGCTGGCGAGGCGGGTGTCGGCAAAACCGCAGTCGTCGAAGGTTTCGCCCTTCAAGTCGCCTCGGGGGACGTCCCACCACCTTTGCGAACTGTCGAAGTTAGGACGCTCGATCTTGGCTTACTTCAGGCGGGCGCGGGAGTCCGAGGCGAATTCGAGAACCGTTTGAAATCGGTGATTCAGGAAGTCAAGTCCTCGCCCATCCCGATCATTTTGTTCATCGACGAAGCCCACACGCTCATCGGTGCCGGGGGAGGTTCGGGACAAGGCGACGCCGCCAATTTACTCAAGCCCGCTCTCGCTCGGGGCGAACTCCGCACGATCGCCGCGACGACGTGGCAAGAATACAAGAAATATTTCGAGACCGATCCTGCTCTGAAACGCCGATTCCAACTCGTTCGGGTCGACGAACCTGACTCCATCAAGGCCGTCCGAATGATGCGTGGGATCGCCAACACGATGGAGAAACATCACAACGTCCGGATTCTCGAAGAAGCCATCTCCGACGCCGTGAAGCTTTCCCAACGGTACATCACCGACCGACAACTTCCCGACAAGTCCGTGAGTCTACTCGACACGGCATGTGCGAGAGTCTCGTTGACACAACACGCCATTCCCGCACCCATCGAAGACGGCCGCCGAGAACTCGAACAGATCGCCATCGAGCAGACGATTCGGGAGCGAGAAACGGCAGCTGGTGGAGACCACGCCGCTGAACTGGAAGAACTCCGCACCGAAAAGGAGCGAATCGAAATTCGGCTCGCCGCGTTGGAGAAGCAGTGGGAATCGGAAAAACAAATCGTGATCGAGTTGTCCGAAGTCCGAAAGCAACTCGACGAAAAGATCGATGCTCGTGCTAGACGAGGCGAACCATCTCACGAAGAAATCCAACTTCGCGAACGTCTCAATGGTCTCGAACAACAACTCGTCGAAGCCCAGGGGCAAGAGCCTTTGGTCTTTCCGGTCGTGAGCGGGCAAGCCGTGGCCGAAGTCGTGGCGGGATGGACCGGAATCCCGGTCGGGAAGATGGTGCGCGACGAAATCCAGACGGTGCTCGCTCTCCACGAAAAACTCGAAGAGCGCGTCATCGGGCAATCGCACGCCCTGAATGCCATCGCCGAACGAATCCGCAGTGCTCGCGCGAACTTGACGGATCCACGACGACCAATCGGAGTATTTCTGTTGCTCGGGCCGAGCGGCGTCGGAAAGACCGAAACGGCCCTCGCGTTGGCCGACATTCTTTATGGCGGGGACCGCAACGTCGTCACGATCAACATGTCCGAGTACAAAAGTGAGGCGATGGTGAGCCGACTTGCCGGGTCGTCACCGGGTCTCGTCGGGTATGGCGAAGGTGGGGTGTTGAGCGAGGCGGTCCGTCGGCGACCTTATAGCGTCGTGTTACTCGACGAAATCGAGAAGGCCCACATCTCCGCGCAAGAGTTCTTTTATCAGGTGTTCGATAAAGGGA
>CAYYUU010000187.1:0-2881 GCA_964474955.1 uncultured Alcaligenaceae bacterium
GAAACGGTGGCAATCAAGAGGTACGGTATGAGTCTTGGTCTCATCTGATATTTCCCAGAGAATATTATCCCGATCAAGTGGTGTGATTGTAATCTCGGGAAAAGTGCGGTTCCACGTTTTCCGGTCATTTTGATCCGTCGGGGTGCGGCAAATTTTTCTGTTCGATGAGAAATCAACCCCGAGCAGGAACATACGTCAATCTTCAGCAGCATACTTGCACAAAAGGATGGTCTTTCATGGCGGTTGGCCATTCCGCCGAGTAAGATCAGATGTACCAAGGGAACACGACTTGGGAACCGCTGTATTTGGGAATTATCGGAACAGAAAGGGTTTGAAGCGATGGGAACGAAGGTGGTAGCAAGTTGTTGTGTGGTCCTGGTCGCCCTGACGATTGGGTCACCGAGCGCCTCGGCGGGCAGGAGGAACAACAAGAAACTGGCGCCCGTAACGCCGCTCTCTGAGGCTGGGCAAAAACTTCTGGGGCGTTACACCAACATGCTCACGAAGGTAAAGTCGGAAATCTCTAACGCTTTGCCGACTTTGGACAAGGGGAAGAAAGCCGCCTATTTGAAGGCCCGCGAAGACGAAAAGGCTGCGGTAGCGAAAGTGAAAGCGGCGAACCAATCTCTGAAGAAAGTCCAAACGGCCAGAGCTTTGGTAGGTCACGCAAAAGGTAAGTGGATCGGTGGAGCCAACAGGGGGATCGCAGCGGCGAAGAAGAAGTTGAAGAAAGCCACGACGGAAGCAGGACGCCAAGCGGCGCAAAAGGAACTCGCGAAATGGCAGGCGAACCGGGAAGCCGGGCTCAAAGCCCTCAAGGAACGCCAGGCAGCCTTGGACAAGGCACAGCAGGAAGAACCGAAATTCGTGCGGGAGCTTAAGGCCGCCAAGGAAGCCGTTGTGCAGGCCAAAACACAAATGAGGAACGCCGTCAACGAGCTGAGTCTCAAGTTCGTTCTGTCGAGCGATAAGCTGGACGCCAAATTGGCGAAATACGTTGTCCTGCGAGAAGCCTCACCGTACGGGCTGGCGGCGTTTGCACAGCAGGGAAAAGAGCAAGAGAAATTGGTCGAGCGGATGCTGGCCGATGACGATCTGCTTGTGCAGATGGTCGTTGCGGACGGTGCCAAAGATGGCAAGTACGGCCAGGCGATGAAGATCTACCACGCCATTCAGAAGGCCAGCCCAAAGGCTCGCAAAGGAACATTGCAGCGACTGGCTTTGGCGGTCAGCCTGGAACATGCCGTCCCGATCAAGCAGCGGAACGCCAAAACCAAGACCGATGCCCCCGCAACCGTCTCCCCCGTGAATCGGTACCTCCACTTCGAGAAGGCTTTCTTGAAGAACGAACTCGATCCGAGCTTCAAGGACTTGAGCGTGTGGGGTTACCGCATGGTTGTGAATGGCGAAGAGCCTGACGAAATTCTCACCTGGGGTCGCAAAATGCTCCGCAACTATCGCCCCGATCATATCTCCACCCCCGACCGACGCTGGCGTTATGTCGGGTTGGTCCGGACCGATGTCCGATACGGATCGCAATACAATAAACACGACAAGGACGAATTGCAGTTTTTCCAGAACATCCTAATGAATGGCGGCGTCTGTGGCCGTCGTGCCTTCTTCGGACGGTTCATTCTCCGTGCCTTCGGTGTTCCCACGACGGCGCGGCCACAGCGCGGTCATGCCGCACTGGTTCACGGAACGCCCCAAGGCTGGGTAGTCTGTCTTGGCGGCGGCTGGGGTGCCGGCTGGGTACACGGACGCAAAAGCGACCTCGACTTCCTGGCAATCACGCAGGCGCGAGCCGCTGGCGAGCCGTACATGCAGGTCAAACGCGCCCAATGGATCGGCGACGTTATGGGCGAACCGAGAGCATTCGGCCTTCGCTCCGACACTCCCGCTTTCTGGAACAGCGTGGCTCTCTACACGCAACGCGGTATCATCGAAAACGCCAAGGCAAAACCGTCGGCCGAGAACGTCGACGTCGTCAAGGAGAAGCGAACCAAGGAAGAGAAAATCGTTGTGGCAAGCAACGGCGTCATCACGATCCCCGCGGCAGCCACCAGCAAGCCGACCAAGAGCACCGGTAAGATCATCTTCATGGCCAGCAACCTCGGCGGAAAGCAACTGCACTACAGCCGGAGCGGGAGAAATCAGGTGTTCGAATATACTTTCGAGGCCCCGGCGGCAGGCAAGTACTCTCTGACCGCACGAGTGGTGACGCCGAGTTGGAAGCAGCACCTGTTCCTCTCGGTCAACGGCTCCAAGCGGATCGACATCGCCCTCCCGTTCACCGTTGGTATGTGGGGCGAAACGGAGCCGGTCGAAGTCAACCTCGTGAAGGGTCGGAATGTCTTTCGCTTCTCGCGAGAACACGATTTGCTTAAAGGCGTGACCATCAAAGATTTCACGTTGAGTCCGGTGAAGTGAAGGCCACCACGGCCAAAAAGTTCAATTCGTCCAACTACACCTTGAGACAGGGCGGGCATACTCCTGGAGTACCGCCCTCGTTGCGCTGGAAGAACTTCTCCTTGCTCAAACCGGGAGCCGTTGGAATTCAGCTTTGTGATCGGCGTGTCGGTGGAAGGACCGCTAAAGTTCGATGCGCGATATACGAAAAGTCTGATCGGTGTGTTGTGCGGCCCAATCATTACAATCCGAACGTTCTTCCCTGGACAAATGGAGAGGCTTATTACGAAGAGAGGCCCTCTCGGGGAGCTTTTCTCGTCCCCAATCGAATCATATCTTTAAATCTCAAAACCCTTCCCAGATTTAGACTTAGAGCGACTAATCGGAAAGCGTTCGGGCAAGGGTGCGGAGTCTTTCCGAACCCACAGTTATATCTAATGAGTTTTGACGACCAACACCGGTAATGGGAATT
>CAYYUU010000187.1:2891-9817 GCA_964474955.1 uncultured Alcaligenaceae bacterium
CATTAATTTTATATCCTCCCTATAGAATTTTTTACTTTCTCGTACCTGCGGCCTTTACCGTGTGTGTTCGTCAAAACTCATTAGAATGGAACTCGTGTCTATCGTGCGTTCCTGGGCAGTGGCAAGTAAGTCCTTCGGGCCGTTGGTGACCTTGGCATCGGTCTGTTGGGCACCGGGGGAGTACCTAGAATGGGTCGAGACCCTAACCCCAAGACTGTGTAATAGTCGGCCAGAGCAAGGTAGTATTTCACCAGTGCGTCGACCGCCTGGAGTTTTGCGTCGGCCGTGGCCAGTTCTCGTAAGTTGACGATCAAGATGGTACTCTTACCGGCATTAAATTTAGTGACTTCGGCGTCCTCGACTTGCTTCGTCAGGATGACCGTTTCTTTGGCCTGAACTTGCTCCTCGTAGGCCCGGACTAATGCCGAGACAGCGTTTTGGACTTCGGCAGAAATCTTTTCTCGCTGGAATCGTTCCAGGGCATTGATTTGGGCAAGTTGAGATTGGGTCGTGAGGACCTTGCCACGGGCCCATCGACGCTGGAGTGGGACGTTTAGGAGGATGCCGGCCTCTTGCTCGTTACGATCCAAACTCTTTTTCTCGACGCCAACGTCGATCTCCGACCTGAGGTACAAATTCAACTGGGGCAATTGTTGATTGTTGAAGAACCCCAGCTCGACCTCGAGTTTCTCCCGACGCAGGGCGAACGCTTGGAGTTCCGGACGGGTCCGTAAGGCCAATTCGACGTCGGCGGGAATCTTCGTAACGTCCGGCAGGAGTGGGTTAGGAAACGGTGGGGGCCGCCAAAACACGTCCGGTCGAACGGGTTGTCCGCCTTCGTTTCGGAGAAAGAGCGAAAGGTCGATCGAGGCCCGTTCAAAGCCCCGCTGGAACGCGACCAGACGCATCCGCCGAGCGGTCACGAGTCTTCGATTATCGATGACTTCAATCTTACCAATTCGTTTCAGTTCGAATTTTCTGGTAAGCAGTTTGTCTCGCTTCTCGGCTATTTCGAGGAATTCCTCAGCCACGAGAAGCCGTTGGCGTGCGGCGACCCAATTCCAATACGCCAGAGATGCTTGCCGGACGAAATCGAGACGTTTGACGACGATGTTCGGTTCCGCAAGTTGTCGCCCGATGAGGGCCTTGGTGCGCGTGGCTCGACGATTGTCAATCGTTCGGTTTTGTAGCAACGGCATTCTCAAGATGCCATAAAAGGCACCGCCCTGGGCCGTCTGGCGGTCCCCGTAATATGCCGGATACTCACCAGCACCCATGCGGTACCCGGCCGAGACGTCGATCCCCTGGAAAGCCAGTCCTTGGTTGAATCCTAGCAGAAACCGATGGCTATCGAAGGAGTCTCGCTTGACGTAATCGAACCCCTCAAAGTTGAAGTCGAAGGCTCCCTGCGAGGATAGGAAACGACCGTCCGTGATACCTCGCTCTTGGAATGCCGCGACCAACAAAGGATAGGACCGTTCGACGGACGCCAAGACCTGCCTGATGGTCAGGATTGGGCGATCCTTCTTGACCTTCCGAGGCGTGGTCGAGCCGGGAGCCGGGATGTCGATCTTTTTCATCGCCGGAAGTGGTTGCTCAAGCTCGTTCTTGGGCGTCGTCTGTTCTTGGAAATTGGTCTTCTGGAATTTCCTCGGGGTCGCGATGGGAATTCCAATCGTCGTGGGTTGCGGGGCCGAATATTGCTGGGCCGTGCTGGTAGGGGACACGATACACAACAACAGAACCACCTTCGCAAGTTCGAGGGTGGAGCGATGGGCTTTTTTCAACACGGCGGAATCCCTTCCTGAAAGGTGGAAGGTGAAAGGTGGAAAAAAGAAAGAGCCCGTTTTCCCCTTTCCCCTTTCCCCTTTCCCTTGCACCTTGCACCTTTTCCCGCTACTTGGGCTTCACACCCTTGAGCACGGCTGGCTTTTTCTCGTACCCTCGAGTTTCCGCCACGACCGGTGGGAAGCCGTTGAGGCGTCGCCAGAGTTCCCAACCGAGTGAGACACGATTCAGCAAGACCCAACCGTTGACTCGCAATCCTTGCCGGAGGGCGAAGCCTTCGGGCCAAGGGTTCGTCTTCTCCTCCTCCAGGTCCCGACGCACGAGGATTCGGAAATTCCCGTTTCCGTCGTCCGCTTGGTCGACGAAGTCGACGACGCCGCCGAACGTCCCGACGGCCGCGGACGGCCAGCCGACCCACTGAATGGCCGGATAGCCCTCGAATTGGAGTCGGACCTTGATCATGGGCTTTTTGCCCGTGCGTCGAATTTCCTCTTGCCAGAGTTCGGTGATCAGAGGCGCATCATTGCCATCAACGTACAATTCAACGACGCGTTCTTCGTCGGGGAGGTCCGGGACAATCCGCATCAGTTGGGTCCCTGCCTGGACGATCTTTCCACCCCCGGCACTCTTGGTCAAAATTCGGAAGATCGTCCCATCCACGGGGGCATACACGTCCTGGGTGCCCTGGCGCGCTATCTTCGTTTCGAGGGCCGTTATCGCCGCCTCGTTCGAAGCGATTTCCGAAACGGCTTTTTCTTTCGCTGCCGTCGCGGAACGAATCATGGCGTCGAAGTCGTAGCCGATTTTGTTTTTGTCTCCATGGAGTTTCAATATCGCCAGACCAGCTTCGAGAAGAGCGACGTTTGATCGGTTGAGGTCGGCTTGGGCCGATAATTTGACTTGTTTCGACTGTTGATACTCTAATTCGGACGAAATCCCTTCTTTCTTTAATTTTTTATCCTGGTCGTATCGAAAGACGGCGAGGGAGTACGATGCCATGGTCTGCTTGACCAGTTCGCGGGCGGCTTCTTGGCGTTTTTCGGCCATCTCAATGCTCTTCGTCGCGATCGTCAGGGCTTCTTTTCTCGACTGAGTCAGTGCACCAATCTGCTCCCGGAGCGAATTCATTTGCTTGATGGCAGCATTCAGTTTGGCCTCCAAAGCCGCCTTCTGCGCCTCGAGTCGCTTGACGTAATTTGGGTCTGGGTCACGAATCGAAACAAGCAACGTACCCTCGTGGCCGGGAATCACATTGCCGTCTTTATCCACCTTTCGGCCCGTGACTTGTTGGCCCTCGACGACGTGGACTTTGATGATCCGGCCCGTAACGGGTGCTTCTATGACCTGCTCCCGCAACGTAGGATCGAACGCCGTGACTCGTCCCGTCGACGCCAAAAACTGTTGCCACGGGACGAAGATCAGGGCCACGACCGTTGACACCAACATGACGATGAGGATGCGGGCCGCACGTCGCGCCGTTAAGGGAGAACGCACGGCGGTCATGGCCGATGTGTCCGTGGGCACGCTGAGGTGAGGTATCGTGTGGGCTTGACTGGGCTTTAAAATCGTCGCCATGTTCGTTTCCCTTCATTAGGAGTTGAGGGGTGCGAGCCTCCAGCAGAATGTCGCCAACAGGACAAATTGGTTCTGCTCTGGTCCTTTTGGACACTCTTCTTGTCTCAACCCTGCGCTGGTTTCAAGGAGACTTGTTGGTCACATTGGTTCGCGATGTTTTTTTTGTGAGTCATAATGATCAAGGTCCAGGGATTTTCGTTGGACATGAACTGGTCGAGAACATTTTGCCGGACATCTTCCCGGAGATCGTCGAACGATTCGTCGATGACAACCAATCGAGGTCTGCCGGCAATCGCCCTGGCTAACATGAGGCGACGCAGCTGGCCAACGGAAAGCGGAGACCCACCAGTCGACAACTGAGTCTCGAGTCCTTGGGGCAACTCCAGGATGTCTTCCAGGAGGCCCACCGACTCGAGGGCGTTGCGGACGTCGAACATCGAAATCGGACGCCCAAGCGTGATGTTATCAACTATGCTGCCCTCAAAAATTTCGACCCCTTTCACGGTACTCACTTGAGAACGCAACGACTCCAAACGAACGTGTCGGACGTCGAGGCCATCGAGTTCGATCCGCCCGCCGTGTGGTTCCCGGAGGCCGTACAATAGATCGACCAGGATACTTTTGCCTGAGCCGTGTGGTCCGAGGATCGCCACTCGCTCGCCGGGCGCGATGGTGAGGTTGAGCTTGTGGAACAACTTGCGTCCGGAATTTTCCGCCATGTATTCCAAGTTCCGGATGCGGAGCGCCGCTGGCATTGTTGACAGCGGAAGACTCTCTCCGTCACTGTTTTCCAACGGCAAGTCAATCAACGAGCCAAGTTTGTCCATGCCCGCCATCAAGTCGTAGTAGCTCTCGAGCGACTTACCGAGCTTGAGCATGGAACCGACGATCATCGTCAGAATCAACTCGGCCGCGACGAGTTGCCCGAGCGTCAACTGGTTCGAAATGACCAGCCAACCCCCCAAACCAAAGAGTGCGGCGCTGGCGACCACTTGCAAAATGAGGGCAAAGAGAATCTGCCGGAAGAGGATTTTAAAGTGCGCCTTCCTGGCTTTCACGTAGTTGTTCGCGAGTTGATTCGCCCGGTGCAGCGCATAGACCCTTCCTCCGCCCATCTTGAAAGCCAGCGGATGGCGGACCATTTCTTCGAGCCATCCGGCGACGTAGTATTTGGTTTTCGATTCCTTGATGCTCGTTCGCACGGCCCCACGGCCCAAAACGAAAATGATGAACGCTATGGCACCGATCAAGACGACGTCGAAGCCTAGCAAGTAGGGGTTGAAGAAGGCCAACACGACCAACCCAATGGCCGTCTGCAATACGACCGACAGCCCGTCGATGAGCAACACGGCGCTGGCCTTTTGGACCGTGAGGACGTCGAAGAATCGGTTGACCAGTTCGGGTCCGTGGTGTTTGTCCAGGGCGTTTTGGCGGACTTGCGGAAGGCGGTTCGCCAGGTCGATCGAAACGCGTACGAAAATTCGCTGCTGGAGGAATTCCACCACGATGGCCTGGAACACTCGCAACAGTGCGGCGAGTCCGAGAAACACCAACAGCATCAGCGACAACGCGATGACCGGTTGCAAGAGCGTCCGCGTGCCCCCCTGGACCGTACTCACGATGGCATCGACGGCGATCGGCGTCGCGAGCGAGAAGAGGCCCACGCCCAAGGCAAAGAGCGCGACGACCCATAAGTCGTTCCGGTCTTGTTTGAATAAGGTCAGGAGACGGCTCAGGGGCGATGGGCCGTGGTGGTGTTCTTCCGCCGGTTCTTCGTGGAGTGGTTGGCAAGGTCGCATCGGCTGGGCCGAAATCCAGGACCACTCTTCGGACCTGTTGCTCAGGGCCTGGCGTACTGGTTTCTTCGCGTCCCACTCAATTGACCCATCTTCCTTATCACTGACGACACCGGACTTGCCAGAATCGAGCAACACCCATAACCCTTCTTCGTTGTTCTCCGGCTCGGGAACGAACGTCACCACCGGAGTACCCTTGCTGGCCTTCTTCGCCTTGGCCAAGGTCGCGTCAATCGTCGTAATCAACAATCCGAGGTCACTCCCAACCTGGGTAAATCGGGCGTACCAGGTCGCCTGCCAACTACCGGGTATGTCTCGTTCGGCTTGCAACAATGCGTTCCTAGCGACCAACCGGTCGATTTCCATGTCACAAGACTTGGCGAGGTATGCGAGAATGCCCACACACTGACGACGGAACACTTCCGCGTTGGCAGAAAGCTCGTGACTTTCCCAGCGATATTCGGTTTGGCTCATGGTTCCTCGAGGGAAAAGGGAACATGGGAAGGCAAGAGACGATATACGATGGACAAGTCCTACTTCTGCCCATCAAGCGTCCGATGTCCACAGGGCTTTGACGTCGTCGATGGCTGCTCGGAGGTCTTGGGCGATCTCTTGGGTGTCTTGCAATAGCGTTAAGCCCTCGACAAGCCATTTTGCCAGAGACGGCTGAACCAGGCGATAAAACACATGGCGTCCCTCTCTTCGTTCGGTGACGATCCGTCGAGTCCGGAGGACCGACAGATGTTGCGAAACGCCCGAATGACTGATTTCAACGATCTCCGCGAGAGAATTCACGTCTTTCTCGCCGTCACGCAATTCTTCGACGATCCGGATTCGAACTGGATGAGCCAAGGCTCCAAGTAGCGCAGCCAATTCTTTCGTAACCAGGGACCTCTGCGGCATCGGGTGACTCATTTCTATATATTCAAATATTTGAACATCTAAATGTTACTAAGCATTTAATAGCTGAGAAAATCGGAAAAAACAAGCAGAAGCTGGAAATATTTTTTTGTTTTGGGAAGTGATTCGGCTAGACCTTTGTGGAAAGCGAAGCTTGTAGCGGTCCTCCGGCAAGCCAGCGAAGTGGTCATAGAAACAGGCAGTTGATGGGAACTTGTGCCCTCCGCGGTCTAGAGAATATTTGGCCAGTCATCCGGTTCATCCTCGGTTGGCAACACATCCCATTGCCGCCGATGTCCCTTCCCCACGAGAGCCAGTCAGGTCGAGAAGGAAAGATTCGGAAGGGTACTTTCCGGGCCGATAGGAGTCGTCTGCTTTTTCTGCGTTCTCTCCCCTTCCGCTCGTACTGAGCGAGGTAGGAGGAACCATACGGATTCCAGACGTTATTTTTTCTTAAAGAGTGCCCGCCACCCAGTTGCATGGGGCAACGGTTGGTCTGGAGCCAAATTCGATTCCCGCAATGCTTCGATCATGAAGAATACCTCCGGATCAACACGTTTGGCCTCGCCGAGCAGTTGGCGCATTTGTCGTCGCGAACAAATCACGTAAAACAACGTTGTGGTTCGACTCTTGTGTGTTCCCTGAAATGTCGTGAGCCATTTCGCGTACGGCTCGATGGCCTTGGTGATTTCCTTGGGAGCCTTGGGGGAGATAATTCGGAGGACGACGTTGCCCAAAGCGAGCATCCGTTCGACCGCGATCCCCACGGCGTTTCCACCGGCAAAACCGGCGGCATAAGCCACAATAAGTAACGGGGCCGTTTGCACCTTCGCGAAAACCTGAGCAACTGCCAAAATCCAAATGGCG